>CACLPI010000009.1 GCA_902608795.1 uncultured Bacteroidota bacterium | reverse complement strand
CCGGGAATTAATCCTCTTGACTCTTTAAATGCTTTAATACTTTTATTATAAATCATTAGCTTTTAAATATTTTGCGACTTCTAGTGCATGGTAACTTATTATAGCATTTGCTCCAGATCTTTTAATTGAATGTAATATCTCCAAAATTGTTTCAATGTCGTTAATAAAGTTATTTTCTGAAGCACTTTTCACCATTGTATATTCACCACTAACATTATATGCAATTATCGGAACATTAAATTTTTGTTTGATTCTATATATGATATCCAGATATGAAATTGCTGGTTTAATTATTATCACATCTGCACCCTCATTTATGTCCATTTTGACTTCATTAATAGCTTCTTCAGAATTTTTAAAATTCATTTGGTAGGTTTTTCTGTCACCAAAATTTGGGGTACTTTTTGCAGCTTCTCTAAAGGGACCATAAAATGCCGAGTTATATTTTACAGAGTAGGGGAAAATAGGAATCTTTTCAAACTTGTTATTATCTAGTATTTCTCTAATTACTTTAACTCTTCCGTCCATCATATCTGACGGAGCTAATGCATCAGCACCGCTTTTAGCTAAAACCAAAGATTGACTTGAAAGTGTCTTAAGGGTCATGTCGTTATCAACATCATTGTCAATTATAGTTCCACAGTGTCCATGAGTTGTATATTCACAATTACAAACATCAGCAATTACAAAAAGTTTATCTTCAAATACTTTTTTTAATTCAGATATTGCCTTAGGTACTATACTATTGGAGCTACAGGAAATTTCACCTGTTTCATCTTTTTTATTTGGAATTCCGAATACTATTATAGAATTTATTTTGTTTTGAATTAGTTCATTGCAAAATTCTATTGTGCGATCAATTGAATATCTAAATTGTCCTGGCATAGATTCAATAGGTTCTTTTATGTTTTGGCCTTCGGTTATAAATACTGGACATATTAGGTCTGCAGCATTAATGCTAACATCTTCAATCATGTTTCTCAGAATTTTATTATACCTGAGTCTTCTTAATCTACTCAATGGAAATTTCATTTTTGATAGAAATATTTAATTAATGATTCAGAAATACCTTCATAAGATTGCATCTTAGAGGTTAGCATACAATCAAAGCCTTTACTATTAACATAGTCTGTTGTGGTCTTTCCAATACTTATTATTTTAGTGTCCTCAGGATTATAAAATTGAATAAATGAGTCAAATGCCGATGGACTGGTAAAAACAGTATATGTCTCTTTAGTTTCTATAATTTTTAATAATTCTTTGTTTACTTTATTCTTTAAATTTGTCTCATAGACATTTACCCTTTCTATTTCGCAAAAGTCTTGAAGTTTTATTTTAAAATCATCCTTCGCAATTTTGCCTTGAATTAGAAGAGTTTTTTTTCCGTTAAGCAACTTATTATTTTTGATTTCTTCTGCCATAATATTAGAATAGTTTCTTTTTGAAATATAGGCTGAATCATATCCATATTCATTTAAAACTTGGTTTGTTTTATTGCCAATACAAATGAATTTCATATCTGAAGAAACTTTAACCCTACTAAAAAAATTTTTTATTCCATTTTTGGAGGTAAAAATTATATAATCATATTTTTCAATATTATTCACTGTAAAATCTAGTGGACTAATCTCTATTAATGGAAAATGATGAGTGATTATATCACTCTTGGACAGTTCATTAAAACCCCTTATATCACCCTCATTAGTCAAAATTATTTGAGATGATATTTTGATAGAAATTTTAGATATCAATTTTTTTGCTAGTTTTTCCCCTATATCAATATGATTACCGATTTCCTTAATCATTTTCCCTGAAATGTATTTTTTTTCTTTTGCATCAAATACTCTGCCCTTAATTTCAACCTTGTCACCATTTAAAATACATAAAGCAGCATCAGGGGATGAGCAGCCTCCACCTACGGTTTTTAAAAATTTCCTTTCTTCATTAATACAAATTTGGGTTGATTCATCTTGTATTTTTTTTAGAATTGAAAATGTTTTTTTGTCATCCTTTCTGAATTCAACAGCTAAAGCTCCCTGGCCTGCAGCAGGAGTTATTTCATCAGATTTGAAATATTTGGAAATCCTGTGTTCTAACCCTAATCTTTTCAAACCAGCAGCAGCGAGTATAATTGCCTCGAACTCACCATTGTCTAGTTTTTTAATTCTAGTCTCCACATTTCCTCTAATACTTTTTACTTTAACCCCATTGTAAATTTTTTTAATTTGTTCCTTTCTTCTAATTGATGAAGTTCCGATTATTTTAATATTATGGATTTTCTTATTCTCAAGTCCTTTTTTTAATACAAGTACATCCATCGGGTCTTCTCTTTTAGTTACAGTGAAAGAGCTAAGATTATCATTTCCATCTGATGGTAAATCTTTTAAACTATGAATAGCAAAATCAATAGTTTTTTTTTCTAATTCATTTTGAATTTCAGAAACAAAAAAACCTTTGTCTAAAATTTTAGTTAAGTCTTTATTCAATAATATATCACCTTTAGTTTTAATTTTTTTTAAGATAAAGTCCGTAGAAGGGTTTTTTTCTTTTAATTTTTTGATAACATAATTTGTTTGGGTAATAGCTAGATTACTTGATCTAGTACCAACAATTAACTTATTAATCATCAGTGAAAATTTTGTTTATAATTTTTAAAGCATTAGTATTCTTACCATTTTCACTAACACTTATAATCTTTTTCACCAATCTATCTGAAAATTTATCATAAATTTCCTGTATTTCTCTATTATTATTTTCTAAATTCTCAGTATTAGACATTAAGTTTTTAATTTCCTTTTTTATAGAAATTATACTTGGTCTTAATTCTCTAGAATCTAACCATTGGTTATATTCAATGACATATTTTTCAATCAACTTTTCGGCTTTTTCAACTTCAGAAATTCTTCTGTTGTAATTTTCGTTTACCTTATCCTTGAGTTTATCAAGATCAACCAGTTCTACATTAATGTAATTGTTGTTTATAATAATATTTCTTGGAACAGATAAATCAACTAATATTATTTTTTTATTTCTTTTTGAATCAATATGTAACAAATCTTTATCGGTAAGAAGAGGTTTTTTGGATGATGTACTAAAAATAATAATATCTACAGATTCTAATTTGCTTTTCCATTCTGAGAATTTTACCAGATTTAAGTCAAACTTTTCAACTAGGTGAGTGGTATTCGCTTCAGTTCTATTGGTTATGTATATTTTTCCAAAATTTTTTGAGAAAAGTTGCTTGATTGAAAGCTTTGAAGTTCTACCTGCTCCAACACATAATATTGATAAATTATCAGAGTTGTTAATATTTCCTATTTGATCAATAGCAGCTGAACTCACAGAAATTCCGCCTTTATCAATTTCGGTATTTGTTCTTATAAATTTGCTAGCTTCTAATGACTTTTGAATCATTCTTTCAATAGCTGGGCTTAGCATTTTGTTGTCTTTACAAATACTGTAGGAAGCTTTTATTTGTTCCACAATTTGGAATTCACCAATTATCATTGATTCAAGTCCACTTGACAGCCTGAATAGATGTTCTGAAATTTCAAAAGAACCCTCTTTTTTCTTGATGTATGGCCTCAATCCATCATTAAACCTTTTTAGCTTGCTTAAAGTCATAATAACTGAATGATATGTTTTGTTATGACTTGCTTGATTTTTAGCTGTTTCAAAATAAAGCTCGGTTCTATTACAAGTTGAGATGATAAAGAGGCCTTTGAGCGTTACTCTTTCATTGATTTCGTTAAATATTTTTTGATACTCCTCAGGATATATGTAAAATAGTTCGCGGATTTTTACCGGTGCTATTTTGAAATTTAAGCTTATTAATCCTAACATAAAACGTATATGAGTTTGCAAAGATAAATGCAAATTTTAAATTTAAAGTAACGCTAGAAGTTCTTTTGTTTTGTTAAGAGTTCAATCTGTTAATTGATTTTGATTCTAAATAATATATCGTTTACAGATATGTTTGTAACACATATTAATTTTTTTTATTTTTTTCCTAATTTTTATTTAGATTGAATCTAAATTAATGTATATATTTGCATCTTGAAATTTAAAAATTTAATCAAACTATGAAAAATTTAATTTATAAATCAATGTTATTGTCACTGGCAATTTTTGTTTTCTCATGTGACAATGATGACAACGATAATGATAACGGTGGTAATAATATAGTTGCGCCTATGTCATACGAATTTACAAGAGATGGAGAATCTTCTGTTAGTTTCTCAGGTCAAACAACAAGATTAACTCAAGCCGAAGAATTATACGCTGCATTAAATTCAAGTGAAGCTACTGAAAGTGGTTTAGACTTAATGTTTAATGGAGATGCAAATAGTTCAGCTGGTTTTGCAGATGAATCTTTAAACGGTACATCAAAAATCATTGGAAGTAAAACTGCTGCATCAACTTTAGCTGGTAGTGCTACAACTAAACAAATGTTTGATGATATGATTGTTGATTATGCAAATAATGTAGTTCCGAATTGGACAAGTGATGCAGGACCGGAACAGCCAGGTGCAATTTCTACACCTGATGGTGCTTCAACTTATCACTTAAATGGTGCAGGTCAGGAAATTGATCAGCTATTTTTTAAGGGATTAATTGGTGCCTTCACATTAGATCAAATCGTGAACAACTACATACACCCTAATCAATTAGATTCTGGAACTAGAATTGATGATAACGACAATGATGTTCTTTCTGGTGATAATAATTATACTGATATGGAGCATAAGTGGGATGAAGGTTTTGGATACTTATATGGACTTGAAGGTGATAATTTACAAAACGCTGGAGCTAGTCCATCTGGTTCTGGAAGTTTATTAATGAAATATTTCAAGAAAGTAAATGATGAAGGTGGGTACGAGCCAGGAATTGGTCAAGTTGTATATGACGCATTCATCATGGGTAGAACAGCTATTGTTAATAAAGATTATGATCTTAGAGATCAACAAGCTGCCATTATCAAGGTTGAGTTATCAAAAGTTATTGGTTACTATGCAATTCACTATATGAATGACTATATAGCGAAGCTAGATGCCGATAATGTAGCCAAGGCACATCACTCTCTTTCTGAGGGATGGGGATTCCTTTTAAGTTTACAGTTTACTAATAATGGAAATGATGAGCCATTTATGGACAAAGCTACTGTAGAGTACTTTTTAGCAAATTATATGGGTGATTTCCATAATATGAATCCAGCTGTGTTGACTGCACCTGCATCATCACAGTATCCTGGAATGATTGCTTTAGTAAAACAAGCATTCGAGGCTAATGGTGTTACTTTAAACATTGACTAAAAACTTGATGAATTGGTAAAAGTTTTGCCAATTTATTTTTTTTGTTTTCTAAATTTTGAGATGGAAACAGCATTTATTGCTGTTTCCTCTCTGTATAATATAAAGTTATGAGATTTAATTATTTAATTATTTTATTTTTTATCACGCTTCTATCAATTTCTTGTACTGAAAATGACAATAATTCATCAACAGACGGCTATGACAGATCATCACTACTTAGTAATATGGTTGATAACATAATGATTCCTGCACATCAGAATTTTGACAGCCAATTAGAGCTATTCGAATCAGCTGTTAATTCTTTTGGTCAAGATAGATCTATATCAAATCTAGAACTGATGCAAGATCAATTTATAGAAGCCTACAAAGCATGGCAACACATAGAAATGTTTAATATCGGTTATGCAGAAGAAATATTTTACGCATCAAAAATGAATATTTATCCAGCTAATATTACAAGAATAACCCAAAATATTAATTCTGACAATGTTGATTTGGATGGTAATTCAAATCAGTTTTCAGCCCAAGGTTTTCCTGCGGTTGATTATTTATTGTTTGGACTAGGTGAAACTAATGATCAAATTCTAAATGTTTATGTTACTGATAATAACTTAACATTTGGATATTTAAACCTTTTAGTTTCAAAGATGGTAAATAATACAGATTCTGTTATCAGTTACTGGGAAACAAACAGACAGTCTTTTATAAATTCAACGGGTAATACTTCTACTTCTAGTTTAAATAAACTAGCTAATGATTTTGTATACTTTTATGAAAAGGGTCTTCGGGCTAATAAAATCGGAATACCTGCTGGTGTTTGGTCCGGCGAATTACCACAAAATGTTGAGGCATACTACAAGTCTGATATTTCTAAAATATTAGCAATTGAAGCATTGCAAGCTAGTGCAGATTTTTTTAACGGAATTCATTTTGAAGACTCTCAAACTAACGGGGAAAGTCTTTATGATTATTTAGCTTATTTAGATGACACCAATTATTCAGATTCTTCAATGTTTATTGGACTTGAAGACGACATAGTTGATTCTTTTGATAGCTCAATGATTAAAATCAATGTTTTAAACGATAACTTTGCTTTACAAATTGAAACTGATAATATGAAAATGCTTGAAGCATATGATGCCATCCAGCAGGGGGTAGTAAGGCTTAAAACAAATATGTTATCCATTCTAGGTATCGCTGTCGATTATTACGATGCGGACGGAGACTAGATAAAGACAAGATGATAAATAATTTATCAAGGTATTTTAAACAGGAATCATTACCTTACTCTCTTGCATTATACAGAATTGGTTTTGGTATTCTTGTAATGTTTAGTCTTGCTAGATTTGCCCTTAATGGATGGATTGAGTCTTTATATTTAGAACCAGATTTTCATTTTTCTTATTATGGTTTTTCATGGATAAAACCAATTGGTGTTTATACTTATCTTATTTTTTTGATATGCTTTTGTTCGGCATTATTTGTTACAATTGGATATAGATATAGGTATGCCATAATAATACTTTTTTTAAGTTTTACTTATATAGAATTGATGGATAAGACAACTTATCTAAATCATTATTATTTAGTAAGTTGTATTTCTTTTTTAATGATCTTCCTACCTTGCTCAACCTATTTTGCTGTAGATGATGGGAAGAATGTTAAAATTCCTCAATGGTCTATTGACTCATTAAAATTTTTGATAATAATAGTTTATATCTATGCTGGTCTTGCAAAAATAAACTCTGATTGGTTGATTCATGCTCAGCCATTAAAAATATGGTTAAGAGCAAAATATACTATTCCAATAATTGGTGAAACTTTCCTGCAAAAAAACTTTTCATACTATTTATTTAGCTGGGGCGGTATGATTTATGACTGTATAATTCCTTTCTTATTATTGTATAAGAGAACTCGATATTTTGCATTTTTTATGGTCATAGTTTTTCATATAATGACAAGAATTTTATTTCCACCGATTGGAATGTTCCCTTATATAATGATATTTAGCTGTATAATATTTTTTGACAATGGTCTTCATAAAAAAATTCTTGACTTTATAGGGTCTATTTTTGGATTAAAAATTATAAATAATGAAAAATTCAATTCTGACCCTAAAAGCTTTACGAGAAATAAGCTAGTTATTCCAGTATTATCAGTATTTTTTCTTTTTCAGATCATATCACCATTAAGAAGCATCTTATATCCAGGTGAACTACTTTGGAATGAGCAGGGATATAGATTTTCATGGAGGGTTATGCTTATCGAAAAAACAGGTTATACAACATTCAAAGTTGTAGATAATAGTTCAAATAAATTTCAGCTAATAGATAATATGGAATTTCTTACTCCTTTTCAAGAAAAGCAGATGAGTTTTCAGCCTGATATGATTCTGGAGTATGCACATTATCTTGGAGATGCATTTAAAAAAAGAGGTTTTAATGATGTTTCTGTATATGCAGATAGTTATGTAACCCTTAATGGTAGACCCAGTAAAAGATTTATTGATCCTAATGTTGATTTATATAAACAAAAAAATGATTTAAAACATAAAACATGGATTATTCCAATAAAAGATGACATCAAAAGTTTACTTTAAAATATTACTTGTTTTTCTACTCTTTTCAGAGACAATTATATCTCAGCAAATTTTCTCAGGGTATATAATTGATCAAGAGACCAATGAAGCTCTCAGTGGAGTAAAAATATACTCAAAATCTGATGGTCTTTTGGAAATTTCAGATGAACAAGGGTTTTATTCATTTGAAGCTTATAAGATTGATCTAATCAGTTTTTATTTGGAAAACTATGAGTTAAATGAAAAAAAATTAGATAAGAATGAAACCATATATCTCAAACCACTTGTGGAAAATTTAGATGAAATTGAAATTATTGTTAGAAATGAAAAGATTTTTTCACTACAAAGATTAAATGCAGTTGAAGGTACTAGTATATTCGAAGGAAAGAAAAGTGAAGTTGTATTGGTTGATCAAAGTATGGCAAACCTAGCGAGTAATAATTCAAGACAGATTTACTCACAGGTGGCAGGTTTAAATATTTTTCAAAATGATGATGCGGGTTTACAACTAAACATTGGGGGTAGAGGCTTGGACCCAAATAGAACATCAAATTTCAATACTAGACAAAATGGATATGATATAAGTGCCGATGTTTTGGGATATCCTGAGAGTTACTATACTCCGCCTTCAGAGGGTTTGAGTAATATACAAATTGTTAGGGGAGCGGCTTCTTTGCAATATGGTACACAGTTTGGTGGCTTAGTTAATTTTGTGATGAAAGAGCCCAAAAAAAATCAAAGAGAAGAATTTATAATAAGAAACTCTGTTGGAAGCAATAACCTGTATACAAATTTTACAAGCTATATAGGCTCTAAAAATAAATTTAGATACTATGCCTATTTCAATTTTAAGCAAGGTGATGGTTTTAGAGACAACTCTTATTTTAATTCAAAAAACTTTTTTATTAAAACTATTTATGATATCAATCAGGAATCAAAATTATCATTTGACCTAACCTATTTTACATACTTAACGCAACAAGCAGGAGGATTAAATGATCAAATGTTTTCAAACAATCCTTTTCAAAGCAATAGAGCGAGAAACTGGTTTAATGTTGACTGGCTTTTATATAATTTGAGATTTGATCATGAATTTGATACAAAGAAATCATTATCTATCAGTTTGTTTGGGCTGAATGCAATAAGAAATGCCCTTGGGTTTAGAGTAAATAGAGTTGATCAAGTTGATAGTAATGGCCCACGTGACTTGATAAGTGGAGATTTTAATAATTTTGGCTTGGAGGCTAAGTTTTTAAATAATTATAATCTATTTAATAAAGAATCAATTTTTGTTTTAGGTTCAAAATTATATTATGCTACTAATCACAGTAAACAAGGGCCCGGATCAGACTTATCAGATCCAGATTTTGGTTTTTATAATGATAATTTTCCTGCATATTCCAACCAATCTAACTACAAGTATCCAAACAAGAATATTTCCGTTTTCGGCGAAAATATAATTAATATCAATAATGAACTTACAATAACTCCAGGATTCAGATTAGAATATATAAATACTCAAGCTCGAGGTCAATTTGAGAGGATTATTCTGGATGCTGCACAAAATGTTATTCAGCATGATACTATTTTGGAAAATCGAAAGAATGAAAGATTGTTTTTGTTGACCGGAGTTGGTGTTTCTCAAAAACTGAAAAATGACATAGAATTGTATGCTAATTACTCTCAAAATTATCGCTCTGTTACCTTTGCGGATATTAGTACTGTTAATCCAGCATACGCTATAGATCACGAAATATCAGATGAAAATGGTTATACTATAGACTTGGGTTTAAGAGGTAATTATGATAATCTTTTTAGTTTTGATGCCAACATCTTTCACTTAGCTTACAATAACAGGATAGGTTTTGTTCAAAGGTTATTTGATGATGGTAATGTTAAGGCCTACAGAACAAATACGGGTGATGCTAATATTTACGGTTTGGAAAGTTTATTGGATATCAATCTAAAAAAAGTATTTGGGCTTGATTCTGCATACATATTTAATACATTTTTAAATCTTTCAATAATTGATTCTAAATATGTAAAATCTGACGAACCTGGTGTAGAGGGTAAGGAAGTTGAGTTTGTACCAAAATATAATATTAAGTATGGAATAAAATTTGGTTATAAAAATTTCACATCCTACCTTCAATATTCATATTTAGCAAGTCAGTTCTCTGATTCGTCAAATTCAGTAGAATCTAATTTAAGTGGTGTAATAGGCCAAATACCGGCTTATGATATATTGGATTTGTCTATGAACTATAAATTGGGTAAAATTAAGCTAGAAACGGGTGTGAATAATATTTTAGATACTTCATATTTCACAAGAAGGGCAACAGGATATCCAGGTCCAGGAATTATACCCTCCCCACCAAGAAATTATTACTTAACCATTCAATACAAATTTTAGAATGGAAAAAGTTATAGTTGTTTTTGATGGTTTTTGTGTGTTGTGTAACAATTATGTAAGATGGGTTTCAAAAAGAAATCCATCAAAAAATATATATTTTACCAATTTTGACAGTAACTATATAAAAAATAACTACCCAAAATTAAAGCTGGGAGATACTATATTCATTATTACAGAGGATAATAAAATATTACATAGATCTGAAGCAATTAAATACTCCTTTAAATATATTAGACTTAATTATTTTTTAAAAACTTTAATTAGAATATCACCAAACTCTCTATTAGATATATTTTACCGACTTATAGCGAGTAATAGATACTTTTTATTTGGTAAACTAGAAGTTTGCTCAACTCCGAATGATGTAAATCAAGAAAATATCTTGTTTTAATCAAATGTTGTGGCTCCTTCGTTTGGCTGATATACATAATTAAAGGTATAGTACCTGCTTGGGTCAGTAAATGCATCAGGATTTTCAGGAGCACCTAAATAATAACTTAAAATTTCTACTTTTGCATACCTGTTGTCATGAGTTCTAAATACCAAGATTTTTCCAGGTGTTGGACTAATTAGAAAAGTTGGTGAACCTGAATAAGTATACCACCCATTTCCACTTCCAGTTGGAATAGCATAGCCACTCTCTGAATCTTGTGCTAATAATGAGGTATCAACAATTTGCATTTCACCCATTGTTCCTTCAAAAATATAGGCAGCTGCATTACCATTTCTTTCTGGCTCATCATCTGTTCCTAACGAAACACCTCCATTAACAATAATTGATGTTCCTCTGAATCCAACATCCCAATTAGTTTCACTTTCTGTTTGTACTCCATCTTCAAAATTAAATTTTGTGAATGGTCCAGAAATTGATTGACCCTGACTTCCTTCTTGGGGTGCATAAAGGTCTTCAACAGTTATACTTACAGTATTGATTCCAATATTATTATCATCTTCACAGCTAAAAGTGAGTAATAAAATAATATAGACAGTAAAAAATTTGAGTTTTTTCATAATTGTTAATTTATATTATAACCAACTCGGCAAAAGTAAATTCTTCCACTTAAATTTGAAATATTTTCTGAATCTAAATAATTAAAAATATTTTCTATTCCGGCCGACAAAGTTAATTTCGAATTTATAATCTTATTTATATTTACATTTGCAGTAAGATGTCCATTTACAAACTTGTCATATTTATCTAAATAGTTATTCGAATTACTATCATACAAACCATATTTGCTTCTGTATTTAAATCTAAGGTTTGCACTGAAATTTTTGTCAAGATTATTGTAATTAATCTTAATTACACCCATGTGTCTTGATCTGTTATATAAACCAAAATAGTCTTTTTTATTCAGTCTGAAAGCAGGAGATGTAGGTGTTAATCTTGCATATACTTCACCATTTTCAAATGCTTTTCTAGCGTCTAAGTCGTATGCATATAATAGCTGATATCCAATAGAAAAGCTAAAATAGTTATCAGCTTTATATTTTGTATTAATATCAAAACCAAAAGTTGAAACATTATTTACATTATAGTATGAAAATACATTTTGACCGTTTGTTTTATTTGCGATTACACGATAATCAATTAGGTTTTTGGCTGAATTACTAAAAAGATTGGCGGATAAACTAATTTTTTCATCTATATCTCTGTCATATCCAATATTTACTCCAAAAGAACTTTCTGGACTTAGTGGGTCTTCAAATTCATCAATAGGAACAATAATATTTGCAATTTGACCCTCATCAATCAGTTGATTTAAGACATCTTCAACTACGTTATAGCCAATTACGGTGTAGCCAACAGTTGAATTGGAGAAATTGAAATATAGTTGTCTAAAGTCAGGTGTTTTATAACCATAACCTGTGGAAATCTTTATAGATTCGTTATTTTGTATTTTGTAAATACCTGAGAATTTTGGACTTAACTGTGATTTATATTCTTTGTACTTGTCAAATCTTCCACCTAACATTAAGTTAATCTTTTCATTCGGATTATAATCGTATTGAAAATAAATAAATGGTGAATTTTGTTTTGGTTCGATTTCAAAATATGTTCTGTTTAAAGTTTCATATTCATTACCCAAACCAAAGACAAATTCTTTTTTATTACTAATCTTATAAACTGTCTTAATTTCGGGTTTTAAAAATATCTGATCATAAAAACTTTCACTGAATCTATTACCTTGTTCATCATCTAAAAATTCATCCCCAAAATAAGATGTAAAATATACTTCAAAATCAGTTCTGATTTTCTCTGATTTGTGACTTATTGTAAAATTTATATTATCCTCAGATGAAAAAGTTTCTCCAGTTAATGAGTTGGGGGCTATGTTATCAATTAGTTGAGTATAGTATCTGGCATTAATTTTAATTTTTAAATTTTCACCTAAATTATGTCCTAGCTTAATTTGAAAAGTGTTTGTTTTGAATTTATTTACCGTATTTAATCCATCATCTTCAATTAAATCATACCCATCACTGGAATAATTATTGAAAAAAAATGAGCTATAAAAATTATTCTTTTTGTAGCTAAAAAGGATATTATTATCAAAAGTATTATGTGTCTCGTAAGAGGATATCAAATTACCTTTTAACCCAGTTTTTGGTTCTTCCGTAATAATATTTATAACACCAGCAAATGCATTATTTCCATAAAGACTGGATGATGGTCCGCGAACAATTTCTATTTGCTTTATATTTCCAACAGAAATTCTATTTAAGTCTAAAGTACCAGCTGATCTACCTATCAGAGGTTGATTGTCAATAAGGACTAAAGTATATTCTGAGTCAAGTCCTTGCATCTGGATTCCTTCGCCGCCGCCAAAATCAGAAACAGTTATTAACCCTAGCTCTTCGTTAATAACGTCAGACAACCTGGTTGCATTTGTTTTTTCTATATCACTTTTTTTTATGATAGAGACATTTAGAGGAAGAGATGAAAGAATTCTTTCTGTTTTTGTAGCAGTTATAATAATTTCGTCAAGATTATTTTTGGTGGAGTCAAATTTGGAGTTGGTTGGTTGACCCATTGTAAATTTTGAGCAAAAAATTAAAATAAAATAAATAATCGATTTTTTGATCAAAATTAAAATTTTAGATAAATATAACTAGCATAATTTAATTAAAAACAACGAATAAAGTTCATTTATATAGAATTAAGTTCAATCTGTTATTGAATTTAAGTAGATGTTAAAGTATCGATAGAAGATGGATAAAAAAAGTGACCTGGCTGGGGCTCGAACCCAGGACCCTCTCCTTAAAAGGGAGATGCTCTACCAACTGAGCTACCAGGTCAAATTTAATTACTTTAAGGCTGCAAATATAAAATGTTTAATTTATATTACAATGCTTTTAAGAAAGAATTAATGAATATAGTTTTAATCGGATATATGGGGTCTGGAAAATCTTTAATAGGCTCTAATTTAGCTAAAAAAATTGACTATAAATTCATTGATTTAGATCAATATATAGAAACAAACGAAGGATGTTCTATTTCTAACATATTTGATGATTTAGGTGATATATATTTCAGAAAGATAGAAACTAAGTATTTAATTAAATGTCTTTCTGAAAACAATAGTATTGTTCTTTCTCTTGGAGGCGGCACACCATGTTATAATTATAATTTAACACACATTAATTCAGCTAATAATATCTCAATTTATTTAAAGAACAATAATGTTGAACTTTCTAAAAGACTCTACAAAAACAATAATAATAGACCTCTTATTTCAGCCATTAAATCTGAAAAAAAAATGATTGAATTCGTGTCAAAACATCTATTTGAGCGAGAGTTTTTTTACAATAAGGCAAATGTTACTATTGATTGCTACAAAAAGGATATTGATGCTATTTGTAATCTTATAATTTCAAATCTAGACTAAGAAGGCTTCAATTTTTTTTTCATCTATAACTACCTCAACTTTACTTTGAATTGAAGTTGATAGTGATAATCCTTTAAAATCTACTTTGATTGGATATTTTTTATGGTTTCTATCTACTAAAACAGCTGTTTTTAAGACTTTTATTTTAGTATTTAAAAAGTTTTTAACTGTATACATTAATGTGGCTCCAGAGTTCAATACATCGTCAATTACAACTACAGATTTATTTTGGTAATCTTGAGGATTTAGTGATATTGACACATCATTTAGAGGCTTTTTTTTATCAATCTTTACTTTGCATAATTTAATATGGATATCAGAAATTTTACTTATTTCCTTAGATATTTCTTTTGCAATAATGAATCCATTTAAATCTATTCCAGCAATTATAATTTCATCTTGATCGATATACGATTCAATTATCTGAAGAGAAATTCTTCGTATTTTTTTTGTGATAGACTCATAGTCTAAAATTTTTTTCTTGTCCATAAAAGATTGTTAAATAAATTAAATTTATCCTTTATAATTGTATTTTTGCTGACAAAGTTATATTAATCTATGAATCTAAAAACATATATCACATTAATTGTATTATTAATTATTATTCTTTCATGTGGTGATGATGATAATGATATTGTAGAAATTCCAGAAGCCGATAGAACTGAACAGCAGGTTATTGACAATGACTCTCTAGTTAGTTTTTTTCAGTCACATTATGTTGACGAGTCCCTATTGACAAATAATTCAATAATTTCTTTTAATGACATTGAAATTAATACATTACCAGAAGATGGAGAACTTCCTGATCCAAACCAAAACACATTACTTATAGATTTAGTTGAAACATTAACAACCACGTATTTCGATGTTGAATATGAATATTATATTTTAAAAATCAATCAAGGTGGTTCAGATAATTCACCTAATTTTTCCGATAAAGTCAGGGTATCATATGAAGGAAGTTTAATGGATGACACTATTTTTGACAGTTCTATAACACCTGTTGATTTTGATTTAACGTCAACTATTGCTGGTTGGGGAAGGGTTTTACCTGAGTTTAACAACGCTGAGAATTTTGACATAAATTCTGATGGAACTGTAACATATAATAATCCTGGAATTGGTATAATGTTTTTGCCTTCAGGGTTGGGATATTATTCTGCTGCCGCAGGATCTGTTCCTGTATACTCTAATTTAATTTTTAAGTTCAAAGTATTTCAATCAGAAGTAAATGATCACGATTTTGATAATGTACCGTCTAATTTAGAGGATATTAATGGAGATTATGATCTTACTAATGATAACTCTGATGATGACACTTTTGCTGATTTTGTTGATTCTGATGATGATAATGATGGAACTTTGACAATTGACGAGGATTTAGAACCCGACTCTGATTTAACAGTTGATAGAGATGGAGATGGAGACCCAACAAATGACATTGGAGATGGAGACCCAACAAATGATGACACAGACGGAGATGGAATTCCCAACTATCTAGATCCAGATGATACAGCATCAAGGGACGACTAAGACTCTTTCCTAGAAATAACTTTTTTAGCCTTTTCTACAATTGAACTAGCGTTCAATCCATATTTCTCCATTAATTGAGCTGGTGTTCCAGACTCACCAAAAGTATCTTTTGTAGCAACAAATTCTTGGGGTAAGGGAAAATTTTTTGATAATACTCTAGAAATACTTTCTCCTAGACCACCAAGAAAATTGTGTTCTTCAGCTGAAACAATACATCTGGTTTTTTCAACTGATTCTAGGATTATTGTTTCGTCTAAAGGTTTAATAGTGTGAATATTAATTACTTCAACATCAATTCCGTATTTATTTAAAATTTTAGCAGCTTCTAAAGATTCCCAAACAAGATGACCTGTTGCAGCTATAGTTACATCTGATCCGTCGATCAATTTAATTCCTTTTCCTATTTCAAACTTTTGAGTTGAATCGGTAAAAACAGGAACTTTTGGTCTACCAAACCTTAAATAAACTGGTCCTTTATGATCAGCAATAGCAATTGTAGCAGCTTTTGTTTGGTTGTAATCACATGTATTTATTACGGTCATGCCTGGAAGCATTTTCATCATACCTATATCTTCAAGAATTTGATGTGTTGCACCATCTTCACCTAGAGTTATTCCAGCATGTGATGCACAAATTTTTACATTTTTACTAGAATATGCTATTGATTGCCTTATCTGGTCATAAACTCTTCCAGTTGAAAAATTAGCAAAAGTTCCTGTGAAAGGAATTTTTCCACCAATTGTTAGACCTGCGGCTATGCCCATCATATTAGCTTCAGCTATCCCTACCTGAAAAAACCTATCGGGATGATTATTTTTGAACTCATTCATTTTAAGAGAACCGGTCAAGTCAGCACATAAAGCCACTACATTTTTATTTTTTTGCCCTAGTTCAGTAAGACCATCGCCAAAACCACTTCTTGTATCTTTTTTTTCTATGTAAGTGTACTCTTTCATATTAGTAGTCGCCAAGTGTTTCCTCATTTTGACTTAGACCTATTTTCAATTGTTCATCATTTGGAGCTTTTCCATGCCATTCATGAGTATGCATCATGAAATCAACTCCATTACCCATAACTGTCTTTAACAAAATACATATGGGTTTGCCATTAAAACATTTCATTTTAGCTGATTCTAGTTTGTCCTTAATTTCACAAATATTATTTCCATCAACACATTCAATTACTTCCCAGCCAAAAGCGGTAAACTTATTTTTGATATCTCCTAAGTTTAATACATCATTTGTAGAACCATCAATTTGTTGTCCGTTTAAATCAACAGTGGCAATAATATTATCAACCTTATTGGAAGATGCAAACATTATAGCTTCCCAGTTTTGCCCTTCTTGTAATTCGCCATCGCCCATCAGGCAATAAACCAAATTATTATCATGATTTAATTTTTTTGATAATGCAGCACCAATTGCTACTGACAAACCTTGACCTAATGAACCTGAGGCAATTCTCACTCCTGGAAGACCTTCGTGTGTTGTAGGATGCCCTTGAAGTCTTGAATTAATTAATCTAAATGTGTTAAGTTCATTTACATCAAAGTATCCACATCTAGCTAAAACACTGTAAAATACTGGAGATATATGACCGTTACTCAAAAAAAATATATCTTCATCAATACCATCCATAGAAAAGTTTTTATTTCTTTTCATTTCAGAATTGAATAGAGTAACCATAAACTCTGTGCAACCAAGAGAGCCACCAGGATGACCAGAGTTAACTTTATGAACCATTCTAAGAATATCTCTTCTGGTTTGAACAGCTATTTTTTCAAGAGTTTTTATGTCAGACATTGTGAATATCTATGAGTTGGCAATTTAATTTAATGTGTTTCATTAATAAAATTATTTAATATGCATTTATTAACAATTAGACTTTTTTAGTAACATGAATCTTTTGTGAGACTAACTTAATTATATTTGTCAATATATGAATCCGACTTTTGAATTAGAACATAAGGATAGTTTAACAAAAGCAAGAGCCTGTAAAATCAAAACCATTCATGGTGAAATTAATACACCTGTTTTTATGCCTGTTGGTACACAAGGAACGGTTAAAGGAGTTCACCAAAAAGAGCTTGAAGATGAGATAAAAGCTGATATCATATTAGGTAATACATATCATCTTTATTTAAGACCTGGTATTGAAATTATTGAAAAAGCAGGGGGTATACATAAATTTATAAATTGGAAAAAAAACATTTTAACAGATTCTGGAGGTTATCAGGTATATTCTTTAGCTTCAAACAGGAAGATAACAGAGGAAGGTGTTCAGTTTAAAAGTCATATTGACGGAAGTAAACATTTTTTTTCACCTGAAGAAGCAATTGATATTCAAAAATCTATTGGAGCTGATATAATAATGGCTTTTGATGAATGCCCTCCATATCCATGTGATTATAGTTATGCAAAAAACTCTATGAATCTTACCCATAGGTGGCTTGATAGGTGTATAAGTAGGTTTAATAACACTCCTAACAAATATAACTACAAACAAATGTTTTTCCCGATTGTTCAAGGAAGTACATATAAGGAATTAAGAAAAACTTCAGCTGATTATATTTCATCAAAAAATTGCTTTGGAAATGCGATTGGCGGTCTCTCTGTTGGAGAACCACATGATGAAATGTATGAAATGAGTTCTGTTGTTTGTGATATTCTACCTGAAGATAAACCAAGGTATTTAATGGGTGTAGGAACTCCAGTTAATTTACTTGAGAATATTGCTTTAGGAATCGATATGTTTGACTGTGTAATGCCATCAAGGAATGGAAGAAATGGTATGTTGTTTACTTCTGAAGGCATAATAAATATAAAGAATAAGAAATGGGAGTTTGATTATTCATTATTGGATGATAATGGTAAAACATGGGTTGATAAAACATATTCAAAATCTTATTTGAGACATTTATTTTCGGTAAATGAAATGTTGGGAAGACAAATTGCGTCAATACATAATTTGGGTTTCTATTGTTTTTTAATGAGTGAAGCAAGAAAAAAAATAATTGAAGGAGATTTTTTAAATTGGAAAGATAAAATGGTAAAAAAATTAAACAACAGATTATAATTGAATAAAATTGATAGTTACATATTAAAAAAGTTTTTATTAACCTATGTGTTAATTCAAGCATTGTTTGTTCCAATAGCAATAGTTGTAAACCTGGCTGATAATATTGATAAGCTGTTAGCTAAGCAGGTTCCAGTTAACGAAATTCTTGATCATTACTATAATTTCAGTATTTATTTTTCTTCCAGCTTACTTCCTCTGTTTTTATTTCTTGCTATAACTTGGTTCACATCAAAATTATCTTCAAATTCTGAGATTATTGCTTTGTATTCTTCAGGTGTTTCCGTAAGAAGAATTCTTCAGCCCTACATGTTAGGATCATTAATTATTGCTGTTTTTTCACTATTAACAGGGATGTTTGTTGTTCCTGAATCAACAAAAAAATATAATGACTTTTCCTACAAGTATTTAAAAGGAAATAGGAAAGCTGTTGATAATAAAAATATTTTTAGAAAGATAAATGAAAATGAATATATTTTTTTAACTCAGTTTAATCAAAATAATAATGTTGGAACTAATTTCACCTTAGAAAACTTTAGAGGTGAAAAGTTGAATTTTAAAATTAGTTCAACCAGTATTAGATATATTACTGATATAAAGAAGTTTCGCTTAAATAACTACAGTAAACGAACAGTTACTGACTCAATTGACATTTTACAAAATAGAAGGACTTTTGATACAATCTTTTCTTTTGATGTTAGTGATTTAACTCCATTAAATTATGTTGCTGAATCACTTAATTATGATGAGCTTATCAATTTTATAGAGACAGAAAAAAGCAGAGGTTCAACAAATATTGACAGATACCTAGTTGTGAAATATAAAAAATGGAGTATCCCATTTTCGATTTTTATTTTAACGTTAATAGGATTTTCAGTCTCTGCTGAAAAAAGAAGAGGAGGTACGGGGGTTAATTTAGCTTTTGGAATATGTGTTGCAATGATTTATGTATTTTTTGATAAAATTTTTGGTGTCCTAGCACAACAATCTGATTTATCTCCTTTAATTGCTGTATGGCTTCCAAATATTTTATTTGGAATTTTATCAGTATATCTTTTTTATAATGCAAAAAAATAACTTTAAGCACTTTATCCATCTGCATTTTCTGGTATTCATTGCAGGTTTTACTGCTATTCTTGGTGAACTAATAATTAATTCTTCCGAGGTTATTGTTTGGCATAGAATGTTTATAGGTTCAATTTTGTTAGGATTGTACATGCTTTTTCGTAAAAAGAGCTTTAGAATTGACATAAAACTATTTTTTAAATACTCTTTTTTAGGGTTAATAATTGCTTTACATTGGTTTACATTTTTTGAAGCTATCGAACAATCTAATATTTCGGTAACATTAGCAATGTTCTCCACAGCAGCTTTTTTTACATCATTTATTGAACCTTATCTATTTAAAAGAAAGCTGATTTTTTATGAGGTAATTTTGGGTTTTATTGTTGTGTTGGGGGTTTATTTAATATTTAATGCTGAGTTTCAGTATATGACTGGGATAATTCTTGGATTATTTTCAGCATTTTTTGCTTCTCTTTTTTCAGTACTTAATGGATTAATGATAAAATCAAATAGCGCTATTTCAATATCATTTTACGAATTTCTTTCAGGAATGTTTTTTATTACAATTTTCCTCTTATTAAATAATGATTTGAAATTGTTAATAATTGATGATATATTTTCGATTAATTATTTTTATATTTTTTTATTGGGAAGTATTTGTACCGCATATGCATTTATGGCATCGGTATATTTACTTAAATTTATTTCACCATATTCGGTTGTTTTGACGTACAACCTAGAGCCCGTATATGGGATAATTATGGCGGTAATGTTTTTTGGTAATAAAGAAAAAATGAGCTTTTCATTTTACATTGGTCTTTTTTTAATTTTATTCTCAGTAATATGCAATATGTATATAAAAAAAAGAAATAATAAAGAATATAATTAGTAACTTTTTTATATTTATATCAAATATTTTTCATGAATTATCTTGATTTTGAAGAACCAATTAAACTATTGGATATACAGTTAAAAGAGTGTCTTGAACTTGGTGAGAAGTCAGATATTGATGTTTCCGAAACTAGTGATAAAATACGTTCAAAACTAAATGAAACTATAAAAGATATTTACAACAATTTGACACCATGGCAAAAGGTGCAAATTTCAAGACATCCAGACAGGCCATATACTCTTGATTATATTAATAATATTTTTGGTCAAACATTTTTAGAGCTACATGGGGATAGAAACTTCAGAGATGATAAAGCAATGGTTGGGGGTCTAGGTAAAATTGATGATCAAACATTCATGTTTATTGGTCAGCAAAAAGGTCACAACACTAAGGATAGGCAATATAGAAATTTCGGTATGGCAAACCCTGAAGGATATAGAAAGGCTTTGAGATTAATGAAGATGGCCGAAAAGTTCAATATTCCTGTGGTTACACTTATTGATACACCCGGAGCTTACCCTGGATTAGAGGCAGAGGAAAGAGGTCAAGGAGAAGCAATTGCTAAAAACATTATAGAAATGACCAGATTGGCTGTACCAATAATAACAGTTATAATTGGGGAAGGTGCCTCGGGTGGTGCATTAGGTATTGGAGTTGGTGATAGGGTTTTAATGTTAGAAAATACCTGGTATTCAGTAATATCACCAGAGTCTTGCTCCTCAATTCTTTGGAGGAGTTGGGAATATAAAGAAGTAGCAGCGTCATCACTAAAACTTACTGCAAAGGACATGAAAAAAATGAAACTGGTAGATAAGGTAATAAAGGAGCCACTTGGTGGTGCACACAGAGATAAAAATAAGATTTTTGAAATAGTTAAATCAAATATCCTAAATTCATTCGAAGTGTTAAAAAATTTATCACCAAAAAAACTAATTGAACAAAGGATGGAAAAATACTCAAATATGGGAATTTATTCTACCTAGTTTAGGCCTATCAACAATAAAAAATACTTATTAA
Source organism: uncultured Bacteroidota bacterium (assembly GCA_902608795.1). Lineage (GTDB taxonomy): Bacteria > Bacteroidota > Bacteroidia > Flavobacteriales > Flavobacteriaceae > MED-G13. The sequence continues at coordinate 23,294 of CACLPI010000009.1, read as the reverse complement.
CATATTTAATGTTGATTAATTAAAAAATATATTTTTTAATTATATATCTTATTTAATTACATTAGTTAATTATGAAACAACCAGCACCATACAGAGATATAAATTTAAACAAGAGTTCGATAATTAACTTAGAAAAAGGAAAATTACCTCCACAGGCAATTGATCTTGAAGAAGTTGTTATTGGTGCAATGATGATTGATAAAAAGGGGGTTGATGAGGTAATTGATATATTGACGCCTGAGGCCTTTTACAAAGAAACTCACCAATTGATATTCCAATCAATTTTTACATTATTTCAAAAAAGCGAACCAATCGATTTATTAACGGTCTCAAATCAATTAAAAAAAGACAATAATCATGAAAAAATAGGCGGAGACTTTTATTTAATATCATTAACTCAAAAAGTTTCCTCATCAGCGCATATAGAATTTCATGCTAGAATAATTCTGCAAAAGTTTATTCAAAGAAGTCTTATTAAAATCTCAAATGAAATAATATCTGATTCATATGATGAATCAATGGATGTCTTTGATTTATTGGATGATGCTGAATCCAAACTTTATGATATAACCCAAGGTAACATTAAAAAATCATCAGAATCAGCACAAAATCTTGTAATTCAAGCAAAATCTAAGATTGAGGCCATTTCAAATAAAAAAGGATTAAGCGGGATTACCTCTGGATTTAAAAATATTGATAAACTTACTGCAGGATGGCAAGAAAGTGATCTCGTTATAATTGCTGGTAGACCAGGAATGGGTAAGACCGCATTGTCTCTTTCCATGGCAAGTAACATTGCTATAGCCAATAAAGTGCCGCTTGCATTTTTTTCTTTGGAAATGTCATCAATTCAACTTATAACTAGGATGATATCATCTGAAACAGGACTAGACTCCAATAAACTTAGGACTGGAAAACTTGAAAAGCATGAGTGGGAACAGCTAAACATCAGAGTTAAAGATTTAGAAAATGCACCACTTTTTATCGATGATACCCCATCCCTTTCAATTTTTGATCTAAGAGCTAAAGCAAGAAGAATGGTCTCTCAAAAAGGTGTAAAAATAATTGTTGTTGATTATTTGCAGCTGATGACAACAGGGGGAAATATAAAAACTGGTAACAGAGAACAGGAGATTTCCACAATTTCCAGAAATCTTAAAGCATTGGCAAAAGAGCTGAGTATCCCGGTGATTGCACTTTCACAGCTATCAAGAATGGTTGAAGGAAGAACATCTAAAAGACCATTGTTGTCGGATTTAAGAGAATCAGGAGCAATTGAGCAAGATGCTGATATTGTATCATTTATATATAGACCTGAGTATTATAAAATTGATACTTGGGATGATAATGAAAGATCATCTACTGAAGGTGAAGCTGAATTTATTGTATCAAAACACAGGAATGGAGGATTGGACAACATTAGACTTAGATTTATCCCAACTCTTGGTAAGTTTGAGGATATTGAGCAGTATGATTCACCATATGAGTTTCATTCAAAAATGAATGCTGCAGCAAATGATGATACATTTAAGTCTGATCTTGGGAATGCTAATGATGATTCCAATGATGAGAGTGATTTGCCTTTCTAAGAATTTATTTTACTTTTTCAACAATAGCTTTAAATCCATCAGGATTGTTTACAGCCAAGTCCGCTAAAACCTTTCTATTTATTTCAATTTTGTTTGACTTTAGTTTATTTATTAGCTGTGAGTATGTCATTCCGTGAAGTCTTGCTGCAGCGTTGATTCTCATGATCCATAATGCTCTAAAGTTTCTCTTTTTAGTTCTTCTATCTCTGTAGGCATATTGTAATCCTTTTTCAACTGCATTTTTTGCAATTGTCCATACATTTTTTCTTCTTCCAAAATAACCTTTGGCTTGTTTTAAAACTTTTTTTCTCCTTGCTCTTTTAGCAACTGAATTTACTGATCTTGGCATAATTTATAATTTTAAATTAGGTGGTAAAATATTTACTCTTTATTTACCTAGATTTATGGGATAAATTCCCCCGAATTATTTTAATCTTAATTGTTGTTTAACACTATTCATATCACTGTCATGAACTAAACCCGAATGAGTTAGTGCTAATTTTCTCTTCTTTGATTTTTTTGTCAGAATATGATTTTTGAAAGCATGCTTTCTTTTAATTTTTCCTGTACCAGTTACTTTGAATCTTTTCTTTGCACTGGATTTAGTTTTCATTTTTGGCATAATTATTTACTTTTTTTTGGTGACATTATCATTATCATTTTTTTACTTTCTAGTTTTGGAAGCTGTTCAACCTTCCCTAACTCCTCTAGCTCTTGAGCTAGTTTTAATAATAATATTTCACCTTGGTCTTTATAAATGATTGATCTTCCCTTAAAAAAAACAAAGGCTTTTAGTTTTGCACCGTCTCTTAAAAATTTTTCAGCATGTTTCTTTTTAAACGCATAATCATGTTCATCTGTTTGAGGTCCAAACCTAATTTCTTTTACAACTACCTTGGTTGCTTTAGATTTAAGTTGTTTTTCTCTTTTTTTCTGTTCGTAAAGGAACTTCTTGTAGTCCATTATTTTACAAACAGGTGGAACAGCATTAGGGGAAATTTGAACCAAATCCAACTCAAGATAATTTGACTTTTCTAATGCCTTCTGAATTGGATAAACACCAATCTCAACATTATCTCCAACTAATCTAACTTCAGATGCAGTAATTTCACCGTTAATTTGATGTGGATTAGTTTTTATGACTCTCCATGGTCTTCTTCCTCTACCTGTTCTTCTTATAGCTATAATTAATTGTTTTTATTAAACTTAAATTTTTGTTTTTTCCTTTATGATTTTAATAAAATCTTCAACTTTCATTTTACCATAATCATTTCCTCCATGACTTCTCACAGAAATGACTTTCTGTTCAGATTCTTTTTCCCCTATTACCAACATATAAGGGATTTTTTCGACTTCAGCATCTCTGATTTTTCTTCCAATTGTCTCACTTCTGTTATCAATCAGGCCGCGAATTTCGTCATTTTCTAACAAATTTAAAACATTTTCACAGTATTTTTTATGCTTTTCACTGATTGGAAGAATAATAAATTGGTTAGGTGTTAACCATAGTGGTAAATTTCCAGCAGTATTTTCAAGTAAAATAGCTATGAATCTTTCAAGACTTCCAAAAGGTGCACGATGAATCATCACCGGTCTTTTGGATTCATTATTTCTATCAATATAAGTCAAATCAAATCTATCAGGTAAATTGTAGTCCACTTGAATGGTTCCAAGCTGCCATTTTCTACCTATAGCATCTTTTACCATAAAATCTAGCTTTGGACCATAAAATGCAGCTTCTCCCTCTTCAATTTTATAATCAAGATTTTTATCTTGAACAGCCTTAATAATAGCTTTTTCAGATTTTTCCCAAGCTTTTACATCTCCAATATATTTTTCCATATTTTTTGGATCTCTAATCGATATTTGAGCACTGAAATCACTTAATTCTAAAGATTCAAATACATAAAGCGTTAAATCTATAACATTCTTAAATTCACTATCTAACTGGTCTTCCGAACAGAATATATGCGCATCATCTTGTGTAAATCCTCTTACTCTTGTTAATCCATGGAGTTCGCCACTTTGCTCATATCTGTATACAGTTCCAAATTCTGCATATCTTACAGGTAAATCTTTATAACTAAATTTTTGAGAATTATAAATTTCACAATGATGGGGGCAATTCATAGGTTTTAGATAAAACTCCTCATTTTCTTTAGGAGTCTTTATTGGTTGAAAACTATCATCACCATATTTCTCATAATGACCTGATGTGACATAAAGATCCTTATTTCCGATATGTGGAGTAATTACCATTTCATAACCAGCTTTTTTTTGTGCTTTTTTTAAAAAACCTTCAAGTCTTTCCCTTAACTCAACACCTTTTGGAAGCCATAATGGTAATCCTAGGCCAACCTTATTGGAGAATGAAAAAAGTTTTAGATTTTTCCCAATTTTTCTGTGATCCCTAAGTTTAGCTTGCTCAATATTATCCAAGTACTCTTTTAAAAGCTTCTGTTTTGGGAAAGAAATACCATAAATTCTTGTAAGCTGTTTGTTATTTTGGTCAGCTCTCCAAAACGCCCCTGAAATATTTAATATTTTAACTGCTTTAATTATAGATGTATTTGGGATATGTCCACCCTTACATAAATCAGTAAAACTTGAATGATCGCAGAAAGTTATTTCTCCATCATTTAAATCATTTATTAATTCAATTTTATAATTATTACTTTCCTGTTTATAAAATTCTAAGGCTTCTTTTTTTGAAACAGGTCTTAGTTTAAAATCATGCTTTTCTCTGCTTATTTCAAGCATCCTTGTTTCAATTTTTTCAAAATCTGACTCAGAAATCTTATGATTGCCTAAATCAACATCATAATAAAAACCACTATTAATCGCAGGTCCTATTGTAAGCTTAACTTCAGGAAACAGTTCTTTTATTGATTGTGCCATTACATGAGAAGATGAATGCCAAAAGGCTTTTTTTCCTTCATCATTATCCCATGTGTAAAATTCTAATTTTCCATCTTCACGAATCATACTATTTATTTCAATAACCTTGTTATTGAAGTTTGCAGATATTACATTTCTTGCTAGACCTTCGCTAATGTCTTTTGCGATAGATATTACAGAAGTTTCTTCACTGTATTTTTTAACAGAACCATCCTTTAAAGTAATATTTATCATTGATGAGAATTAATTGCTAAAATTATGAATCATTTTTTAAATAGTTCATTTATTATTCCAAATAATGACATAAATATCATTACTACAGCAGAAATACAAACTATTACACCTAAAATTGTCAAATCATATGTATTCTTTAGTCCTCCAAAATGAATTAATATTGGTCCAATAAATATTGGAATCAGAGATGAAATTAAAAGTTTAATGTAATCAGCAATTTTTCTATTCATTTATTTTTTTTGAAATTTTCAACAGCAGTTCTAATATTTTTATGTTCTTCAATCAATTTTTTTGCAGTTTCTGTATCTATATCAAGAATTGTTTTTAAGATTCTAATGGCTCTATCATAAAGTTTGTTATTTGATAATTTCATATCAATCATCTTGTTGTCATGAATCCTACCCAATTTTATCATAATAGTTGTTGATATCATATTAAGAATCATTTTTTGGGCCGTACCTGCTTTCATTCTTGAGCTACCAGTAACATATTCAGGTCCAACAATGACTTCAATTGGAAAATCTGAAATTTCAGCAATTTTAGTATGCAGGTTACAAGAAATACAACCAGTGGTAATTTTATTTTTTTTACTCATTTCTAGTCCTCCGATCACATATGGAGTTGATCCCGAAGCAGAAATACCAATAACCATATCATTTTTACTTACATTGTGTTTGGTTAAATCTAACCATGCTGTAGAGGTTGAATCTTCAGCAAATTCTTGAGAAATCCTAATAGCTTTATCTCCTCCGGCAATTATGCCGATGATTTTATCTCCAATGCCAAAAGTAGGTAGACATTCAGATGCATCAACAATTCCTAATCTTCCACTAGTTCCAGAACCTATGTAAAAAATTCTGCCCTTTGAAATAACTAAATCAACAGCCTTAGATATTAGATCATTAATTTGAGGTAAACAATTTTTTACAGAATCGGAGATGGTTGAATCCTCTAAATTTATATCTGATAAAATTTCTTGAACTGATTTTTTTTCAAGATTTGAATACTTTGAATCTTTTTCTGTAGTTTTTATAATCTGTAAGTTTATATATTATCAATAATCTCATTAAATAAGTGGGATGGTCTCATTATTTGTTTAGTAATTTCATCATTAGTATTATAATATCCTTCCAGATCAACCTTGCAACCCTGAGTAGAATCAATCTCGTTAATTATTTGATTCTCACTTTTTGAAAGTAGATTATATACCATTTCAAATTCATCTTTTAGTTCAATATTTTCGTTTTGTTTTGATAAATATTCAGCCCAATACAATGCAAGGTAAAAATGACTACCTCTATTGTCAATTTCACCTACTTTTCTTGATGGGGATTTTTCTTCTAACAATAATTTTTCAATTGCTTTTGAAAGGCATTTTGAAAGGATTTTACTTTTAATATTTGTTCTACCAATATTTTCCAATGCAACAGAAATTGCTAAAAACTCACCCAAAGAATCCCATCTTAAATGATTTTCATCAATTAATTGTTGTACATGTTTCGGTGCAGATCCACCAGCACCTGTTTCAAAAAGCTTACCTCCGTTCATTAAAGGAACAATTGATAACATTTTAGCACTAGTACCTAATTCCAAAATCGGAAATAGATCGGTTAAATAATCCCTAAGAACATTTCCAGAAACTGAAATTACATTATTCCCTTTCTTAATTTCCTTAAGTGTGAACAAAGTTGCTTTATAAGGAGAAAGTATTTGGATATTTAACTCAGAAGTATCAAATTTTTTAAGTTCTTCTTTAACTACTTTTATAAGCTGCTTATCATGTGATCTATTTTCATCCAACCAGAAAACAGTAGGGTAGCTTGTAGATTTTGCTCTTTCGACTGCTAATTTTACCCAGTCTTTAGTTGCTTCATTTCTAACAAGGCACATTCTCCAAATATCACCCTTCTTAACATTGTGAGTAAATAAAATTTTACCATCTTTAGTTTCTACACATATCTTACCATCGTCTTTAATTTCAAAGGTTTTATCATGAGAGCCATATTCCTCAGCTTTTTTAGCCATAAGCCCAACATTTTGAACTGTTCCCATCAGTGCAGGATCAAATTGTCCATTTTCTCTACAGAAATCTATTGTTGCTTGATATATTGTAGAGTAGCTACTATCAGGAATTATAGCTTTAGTATCTCTTAATTCACCACTTTTATCCCACATCTTTCCAGAACTTTTTATCATAGCAGGCATCGATGCATCTATTATAACATCACTAGGAATATGAAAATTTGTTATATTTTTTTCAGTATTTACCATCGCTAAATCAGGTCCATTTTCAATATCTAATTGTATTTCATTAACTAATTTTTCCTTCCTTACTATATCTAGCTGATTCAATTTTTCAAATACGTTAGATAAACCACTATTAAAATTCACATTAATTTCATTAAGAACTGTGTTATTATTTCTTATAAAATTTTTGAAAAATACTTTCAAAACATGACCAAAAATTATCGGATCACTTACTTTCATCATTGATGCCTTAAGATGTAATGATAAAAGCATATTTTCTTCTTTGCACTCTAGAATCTGATTATCAATAAAATCTTGCAATGCAGAAATACTCATGTAACTACAATCTATAATAGCTTTCTTATGTACAGTTATATTTTCTTTGAGTATGCTCTTCTTTTTATTTTTATTATAGTGATATATATTTAAAAGTTCGTGTTTATCACTGGTTAAGGAAGTTTCGTTATTTCTAAAATCACCTTTATGCATTGATGAAACGTGAGTTCTAGAATCTTTATTCCATTTTCCAAGCTTGTGTGGATTGGATTTTATATAATTTTTAATAGCTTTTGGGACTCTTCTGTCAGAGTTCCCTTCTCTTAATACTGGATTAACTGCACTCCCCTTAATCTTGTCATATATTGATTTGATAATCAAGTCATTATCATTTTCTACTTTCTCTGGATAATTAGGAATATTATATCCTTGACTTTGAAGTTCAGTTATAGCCTTTTTAAGCTGCGGAATTGATGCACTAATATTTGGTAATTTGATAATTTTAGCGTTGGGATCTTTTACAAGTTTACTCAAAAACTCTAAATCATTTTCATATTTAACTTTAGTACCTAAAAAATCATTAAAAGTAGCGAGGATTCTGGATGATAATGATATATCTCTACTTTCAAATTTGACACCTGATGATTTAGAAAAAGCTTGTAGTATTGGTAATAGTGAAACAGTAGCTAAAGCGGGTGCTTCATCTGTCATTGTGTATATGATTTTCGACATTAATTATCTTCTGAATAGTTAGTGAATCAAATATAAAAAATGACTATAAAATAAAAGAATAAATGATGAATAGTTATTAAAAAATGAAAGCCGCACTGACAGTATTTCTACTATTGTACGGCTTTCCAAATATCGATTATGTTTGACTATCGTTTCCGAATTACTTTTTTCCTAAGAATTAAGTTGTTAAACATTATCGCTATTCTTGGAATCGTTTTGTTACTCTATTCCAAGGAACTTTTCACAACTGATTCCTAATTACTTACTTCCACAGAATATCTTTCGATAAACTATACCTTATTTATTTATATATTTTACTCTAGGCTACTAATTTCACACTAGGCTACTTTACATTAAATAAGGTTTTTCCTTATCGGGATTAGTCTTTAAGGACACCATTGGAATGAACCATTAGGTGAGAAAGTCTTTTTTTTTAAAATTGTGCAGGCACACATTTTAAAAATTAGTTTCTTTCTAAATTTTTAGTTTTGGTTTTATCCAAAACTTGTAAGTAATTTGTCAAAGAACGTTCTTGAATTTGTTTCATCTAAAAAGATGTTAAGTTAATCCCAAAAGATCCACTAAAACAAATCCTGATACTAATTTAAAATAAAAGTTTAGAATTCAAATAAAATTTAAAAAAAAAGATGTTCACCGGTTGTAAACTACTGTTATTAACAATTGTTAAGAACTAAAAATCAATTTCTTTTTTCTTTAATTTTTGCTTTTTTACCGGTCAAATTCCTAAAATAGAATATGCGTGATCTTCTTACTTTACCTTTCTTATTGACTTCGATTTTTTGTATGGTAGGAGAGTTTATTGGAAATATTCTTTCAACCCCGATTGAACCAGACATTTTCCTGATGGTAAATGTTTCTGTTGAACCTGAACCTCTTTTTTGTAATACAACTCCTTTAAAAAACTGAGTTCTTTTTTTATCACCTTCTCTAATTTCATAATAAACAGTAATTGTATCACCAGAACTGAAGGATGGGTGATTTTTCGCCTCAACTAATTGTTCTTCTACAAATTTAACTAATGAGCTCATGTATGATTTTTTTATTAGTCCTACACAACGTAAATTACTATAACTAAGAGGTTGAATAGAAACGCGTGCAAATATAATTAAAAAAATAATTTATATTATAAATAAAATAAACTTTAATTTATAGCAAATCAGGTCTTTTTTTTCTGGTTATTTCTACAGATTTTTCCATTCGCCATTTTTCAATTCTTTTATGATCTCCTGAAAATAAAATATCAGGAACCTGCCATGATTTATATTCTTTAGGTCTTGTATATAAGGGGTAGGACAAAAGATTGTCTTGAAATGAATCTGTAAGTGCTGATGTTTCATCACCCAAAGCTCCTGGAATTAGTCGAACAATGCTGTCAGTAAGTATTGCAGCTGGGAGTTCACCGCCAGTAAGAACATAATCACCAATTGAAATTTCCATTGTAATTAAGTTATCTCTGATTCTTTGGTCAATACCCTTGTAGTGACCGCATAAAATTATAATGTTTGTCATACATGACAGTTTATTGCTAACGGATTGGTTTAATTTTGATCCATCAGGTGTCATAAATATGATTTCATCATAATCTCTTTCAATTTTTAGTTTGGAGATACATTTGTCAATTGGTTCAATAAGCATTACCATACCTGCTCCACCACCATATTGATAGTCATCAACAGACTTATAATTATTTTTTGCGTATTCTCTTAAGTTATGTATATGTATTTCAGTAATATTATTTTCAATACTCTTCTTTATAATAGATGAGTTGAATGGCCCAGAAAGTAGTTCGGGTACAGCTGAAATTATATCTATTCGCATTGAATTATCTAAAGTTAAATCTTTCTAATTTATTTTCCTGGGTTAATATTTCAATACTTATAGGATCATAATATTTTCTAGATGTTACAATTTTATCTATGTCTGAGATGGAATTAATATCTTCTCCGTTTATTTTTTTAATAACATCATTTTCTTTGACACCAGAATCTTCCCAATAGGATTTGTAGTCGGAGTTAAATTCTGAAATCTTTACACCATCATCTAAATTTCTTGCCAAGAGTTCACCAGGACTCATATTTTTGAGTATACCGATTAAATAAAAATTTATTCTTTCATTTCTGTTTAATCGAACCTTAACCTTCTTGGATTGATTATCTCTTTTGAGATTGACCTCTACAATATCGTTGGGTCTTTTAGTGTTTAAATATCCTTTTAAATCTGAAAACTTAGAAATTTTTATACCATCAATATCTTTAATTATATCCCCAATTTTTATACCAGCTGAATTAGCTCCAGATTCTTTATCTATACCATTTATAAAAAATCCCTCAGTATCTTGTACATCTAATTCTTTGGCTCTGAAGCTATTTAGTGAAGTACCGGTAACACCAAGAAATCCATATTGTACATTTCCGTACTCTAAAATATCTTCAATAACCTTTTTGGCTATGTTACTTGGAACAGCAAAGGAGTAACCCACATATGAGCCTGTTTGCGTTTGAATTGCTGTATTTATTCCTATTAAATCCCCTTTATCGTTAATTAATGCCCCACCTGAATTTCCTGGATTTACTGCAGCATCAGTTTGAATATATGATTGAGTTGTTCTGCCAGTTGGATCTAAATTTCTTGATTTTGCAGAAATGATTCCTGCTGTCACTGTTGAAGTTAGATTAAATGGGTTACCAACAGCTAAAACCCATTCTCCAATTTGAGTCGTATCACTATCTCCAAAAACTGCATATGGAAGTTCATCATTAGTTTCTATTTTCAGAAGAGCAATGTCATTTTGTTCATCGCTGCCAATAATTTTAGCGTCATATGATTGGTTGTTATTTGTGGTTATTTGTATATCTTCTGCTTTTTCAATTACATGATGATTGGTCACAATATATCCGTCAGATGAAATTATAACTCCAGAACCAGAACCCATTTGAGGTCTTCTTTGTGATCTGCCAAAAATAAAATCTTCGATGCTGTAATCACCTCCCGATGATGAGCTTTTAACATGAACAACTGTATTTATGGATTTTTTAGCAATTTCAACAAAATCAGGTCTTTGAACATTTAAATAATCGAAATTTGTATTTTTTGCCTGCGTTTTAAGGCTTTTTAAAACTAAGTCTTTGCTTTGCTCCTCATTTGATTTACTTATTTCCTCTTGAATGTTATTTTTTATAATATTTGAAACAAGTAAAAGAGAAAGAATTGTAATTACATAAATAAAAAAGTAAAAAATAAATTTTTTCATAACCAAAATTGATAATTAAATTTAAATAATATCAATTTTCATGCTATTTTTTTTAACTCATATTTAACAATTTAATATGCTTCATTTATTCCTATATTTGCGCATATGCAAATCGATTTTTACAAATACGAAGGTACTGGTAATGATTTTGTAATTATAGATAATAGAGAATTAACTTTTCAAAAAAATAATATAACATTAATTCAAAATATTTGCGATAGAAAAAAAGGAGTTGGAGCTGATGGATTAATTTTATTAGAAAATCATCATGAGTTAGATTTTTCTATGATTTATTTTAACGCTGATGGTTCAGAGTCAGGCTTTTGTGGTAATGGTTCAAGATGCATAACTCATCTGGCAAACAATATAGATTTGATTAAGGAAAATGCTGTTTTTAATGCGATTGATGGAGTTCATGAGTCAAGAATTATAAATGGAAACATTAGTGTAAAAATGAATGATATTTCAAAATCTAACATATTTAGATACAACGATAGTTTTAATACTACATTTATAGACACTGGATCACCTCATTTAATCAGAAATTACGAAAATATCGACGATATAGATATAGTCAAAGAAGCTAGAGTGTTAAAGCTAAAATATTTAGAATATACGCAAGGTTTAAATATTAATTTCTGTGAGATTTCAAAGTCTAAATTTAAATTAAGAACTTATGAAAGAGGGGTGGAAGACGAAACTCTTTCTTGTGGCACGGGTGCGGTTGCTTCTGCAATTTTTTTAAGTGATTTAGGTTTAGTAGATATCGATAAAATTGAAATTGTGATGAAAGGTGGTATGCTTTCTGTTGAAATTAAAAATGATGAAACTACATATTATGAAATTTGGCTTACTGGATCTGTGAAAATGGTTTTCAAAGGAGTATATAACAAATTTGATTAATGATTTATTTAAGAAACTTATCTATTGATGATTTCGATTATTTAAACTCTGTTGAAAACAACAAGTCTCTTTGGAAATACTCTTTTCAAAAGAAACAATATTCCAAAGATGAACTTATTCAATTTATATATGATTCTCAGCTTCCATTAGAAAAAACAAAACAAATTAGATTTGTAATTTGTAAAACGGAAACAGATGAACCATTGGGTTTTGTTGATTTATTTGAAATTAATTTTATAAAATCTCAAGCCGGAATTTCAATATTAATTTCAAATTCTGAAAATAGATCAAAAGGTTATGGGAAATTATCAGTGAAAAAGATAATTGAATATGCAAGTAAAGAATTGAAGATTAAAAATCTTTATTGTAATATTTCAAAAGACAATATGTATAGCTTATATTTTTTCAAATCAGTTGGTTTTAAAGAAATTTCCAAAAATAGTAATCAATATGTATCTTCAACTGACAATAATCATGAATCTGTAATTCAAATGCAATGTATTTAAGAAGGATATTAATGCTTACGGTGACAATTGGTCTTATTTTTATGGGCTCATTTGCCTTTTATGTTTACAAAATAATGTTTATGTCAAATACTTCTTTTGAAACTGATTATGTACATATATTCATTAAATCTGAAACAACATTTAATCTGTTTCTTAATCAGGTAGACCCATTTTTGTTAAATATTGATGATTTCAGTGTTTTAGCCAAAAGAAAAAAATATACTGTTAGACCAGGTAAGTATAAAATAAATAAGGGGATGAGTAATAATGATATTATAAACTCACTGAGATCAAATAATATTACTGTTAATGTGATTTATAACAATATAAACGATTTAAATGATTTAGCAGGAAAAATTTCAAATCAAATTGAAGCCGATAGTATTTCATTTTTGAATTCATTCAAATCAGATTTTTTCAATGAAAAAGGGTTTGATAAAAAAAATATTTTATCAATGTATATTCCTAATAGCTACAATTTTTTTTGGAATACTAGTGCTGAAAAGTTTAATGATAAGATATTTGAAGAATATACCAAATTTTGGCAAAAAAACAACCGGGTTGAAAAAGCCAACAAAATTGGTTTATCAAAAAAAGAAGTAATGATACTTGCTTCAATTGTATATGAAGAATCCAAAGCAAATATAGAGCTTCCTAAAATTGCAGGTGTCTATTTAAATAGACTAAAAAGTAATTGGAAGTTGCAAGCAGATCCAACGGTAAAATTTGCTGCATATCAGCTAGACGAATATAAAAACACAGTTATAAGAAGGGTATTAAATAAGCATCTTAAAATAGATTCACCTTATAATACTTATAAATATGATGGTTTGCCCCCTGGAATTATTTCAATGCCATCAATTCAAGCAATTGACGCAGTTTTAAATTCTGAAAAACATAATTATTATTTTTTTGCAGCTGACCCTAGCAATCCAGGGTATCACAGTTTTGCAAGATCATTATCAGAGCATAAAAGAAATGCTAGAAAGTTTCACAGATATTTGAATACTAGAGGAATTAAAAAATAATTAAATCTGAGTGAAAAATAAAAATCGTAGGTTCTTTTTCAAGTTTTCCTTTTTTTGACTTCCAATCTCTTATTTGCATTGTTTTTATCTTTTGATTTTTAGATCCAATATTTTTTGCAATACATAAAAAAGTATCGTTATTTAAATTTTTTTTCAATTCATCAAATAGTGATTGATTTCTGTAGGGAGTCTCTATAAAAATTTGTGATTGGTTATTTTTTTTAGAGAGTCTTTCTAGGTTTTTAATTTTTATCGACCGTTCATTTTTATCAATAGGTAAATACCCATTAAAGCTAAAATTATTTCCGTTTAATCCAGAGCCCATCATTGCTAATAAAATAGAGGAGGGTCCTACAAGTGGAATTACATTTATATTATTTTCGTGAGCTTGTAAGATTATCTTAGCTCCCGGATCAGCAATATTTGGACAACCAGCATCGGTCAATAGTCCAACATTTTTTCCTCTAATACAGGGCTCCAATTGTTTTGAAGTGACTATTGGATTGTCTTCGTCTAGCACAACAAAATTTTCATAACTGATTTTTTTTTCTGGACAAATACGTTTTACAAAACTTAATGAAACTTTGATGTTTTCAGCAACAAAATGATTGATTGATTTTATGATGACTTTATTATTCTCAGGAAAAAGATTTCCTTCACTAATTGAGCTAGGGATTATGTAAAGATCTCCTTTGATTTTAAATAGGTTTATACAGAGAGTTTTTTACCTAAGTCTTCAACAAATTTTCTGAATTGTTTATCAGTAGAAGAAAGGTTATCAACTGTTTTACAAGCGTGTAATACAGTTGCATGATCTCTTTTTCCAATTTGAGATCCAATACTAGCAAGGGATGCTTTAGTGTATTTCTTTGCGAAGAACATTGCTAATTGCCTTGCTTGAACAATGTGTCTTTTTCTTGTTTTGGACTGTAGTGTTGGTATATCCATTTGGAAGTAATCTGAAACTATTTTTTGGATATAATCAATTGATACTTCACGTTTGGTATTCTTAACAAATTTTTCTATTATTTCTTTGGCTAGAGAAATGTTAATCTCTTTTCTATTGAATGAAGCTTGAGCTATCAGTGATATGATTGCCCCCTCTAATTCACGAACATTACTTTTGATATTTTTTGCAACATAATGAATTACTTCTTCATTCATATCGATCCCATCACGGTACAGTTTATTTTTCAATATTGAAACCCTAGTTTCAAAATCAGGCTTTTGCAATTCAGCTGATAATCCCCATTTAAATCTTGATAAAAGTCTTAGTTCGATATCCTGCATATCGACCGGGGGTTTGTCACTTGTAAGTACTACTTGTTTACCATTTTGGTGGAGGTGATTAAATATGTGAAAGAAGACGTCTTGTGTTCCAGGTTTTCCAGAAAAGAATTGAATATCATCAATAATCAAAACATCAATAATTTGATAAAAATAAATGAAATCATTTCTGTTATTCTTTTTTACAGCCTCAATGTATTGTTGTGTAAACTTTTCTGCAGTTGTGTAAAGAACTGTTTTTTCAGGATAGCTTTTCTTAATATCAATTCCTATAGCAGTAGCTAAATGTGTTTTTCCTAATCCAACACCTCCAAATATCAAAAAGGGATTGAAGGATGTTCCGCCAGGCTTATTTGCAACAGCTATTCCAGCATTTCTGGCAAGTCTATTTGAATCACCCTCAAGGAAATTTTCAAATGTATAATTAGGATTTAACTGGGATTCAATTTTGACATTTTTAATTCCAGGAATTACAAAAGGATTTTTTAATTCCGGAACAGACCTATTAATCGGCGTTGTTGCATTTTGAGTTAAGATAGATGATGTATTTGAGCTTGGAATTTTTTCTGTGAATGGTTGTGAGTTGCCAAAAGTATTTTCCATTTTGATTATGTATACAAGCTTCGCATCATCACCCAAAGTTTTTTGTAAAGCAACTTTTAATATTTTCACATAATGTTCCTCAAGCCACTCATAAAAGAATTTGCTAGGGACCTCAATGCTAATTACTTTATCTGCTAGCTTGACTGCTTTTATTGGTTCAAACCATGTTTTGTAAGCCTGTGGTTGTATGTTGTCTTTTATAAACCTAAGACAGTCAGACCACACAGAATTAGCATTTAGATTCATTTATATAAAAATTAAATTTTTGAAATTGGTCCAATCTTGGTTTAACATTGAATAATATCAAATCCAAAACGTGTGTAACAAATATGTAAACAAATTTTTTAAAAAAAAAATTAAAAGGGGTTGTTTTTTAATTTTTTTTTTTGCAGGTTTTAAAGTATAAAAAATTGTAAGTTTTTTAATTTGTTTTTTTGTGAATTATGAAAATTTTTTCTATTAAAATCAAAGTACGTTATTGTGAAACGGATCAAATGGGTTTGGTACACCACGCAAGCTATATTAATTATTTTGAAGAGGCACGTATTTCATGGATATCAAATTTAGGTTTTTCCTATAGTGAGATGGAAAAGTCTGGGATTATACTTCCTGTTTCAAAACTTAATGTAAGCTATTTAAGGCCTGCATACTTTGACGATGATCTAGTGGTTAATGTAGAACTCGCTGAGCTGCCCACATCAAGATTAATTTTTAATTATACAATAAAAAATAAAGACGAAGTTGTTGTAAAAGGAGCTACTGTTTTAGCATTTTTAAATAAAGAAACCAAGAAGCCTGTCAGATGTCCAGGTTATATGTTAGAAAAAGTTACACCTTTATTTAAATAGTACTCAAGTTTATTATCTCCAATATCAAATTTCTTTGATGACTTGTGTTTTATTTCAGGACCTTTAATCCCATCACCTAATTTCTCTTTTGTTTTAAAAACTCTCATCTCATCCCACACACCAGAATCTATAAAATTCAACAAAGTTTTTGTACCTCCTTCAACTATAATTGAAAGAATTTTATCGCTATATAATTTGTCACATATTTGTTTAACAATGTCTTTGTCATAGTCAATTTCTTGGCTATCAAGCATAGTAACTTTAGAGTCTTGTTTGAAAATTTTATAATCCTTTTGAACACCATTTTTTGACAATATATATATGTCACAATTTTCACCTTCCCAATCTCTAGTTGTAAGTCTTGGATCATCCTCACGAATAGTTTTAGCTCCAACTAAAATAGCCTGCTCTTCACTACGCCATTTGTGAACTAATTGTCTAGATTTTATATTTGATATCCAATAAGGCTCATTAATATCTTTTTCTTTGGGTGCAATAAATCCATCAGCACTTTCAGCCCACTTAAGAATTATATACGGTCTTTTGTTTATAATGTAGCTTAGAAATCTTTTGTGATGTTCAATACACTCATTTTTTAAAACACCAGAAATTACTTCAACTCCATTTTCCTTTAGTTTTTCAATTCCTTTTCCGCATACAAGCGGGTTAGGATCTTTAATTCCGATTACTACTGCTTTAATTCCAGAGGCGATAATTTTATCTACACATGGCGGTGTTTTTCCATAGTGACAACATGGTTCTAATGTTACATAGATTGTTGAATCTTTTATTAATGATTTATTTTCAACTGAATTAATTGCATTAACCTCCGCATGATTTCCTCCAGCTATCGAAGTATAACCCTCTCCGATTATTTTATCATCAACTACTAGGCAACACCCAACACTTGGATTTGGATAGGTGTTTCCTATTCCTAATTTACCAAGCTCAATACATCTACTAATATATTTTTCGTGTATATTCACAATACAAAAATAGTATAAAATGCTTCAATATAATGGATATAATATTAGGGTTATTGAGAAGAAAGATAACAATCAAGTATGTGCTGTTATTAAGGGGGTGTTTTATGAGTTGGGATTACCATTAGTTGGAACAGCATATGCCGACAAAGACACCTTAAGTATGTATGAAGCATACCAAGACTCAAGATCTATATATTATGTGGTTGAAAAGGAGGGGGGTATTTTCGGAGGCTGTGGAATTAAGCAGCTTAGTGGTACCCATGAAAACATATGTGAGCTGCAAAAGTTTTATTTCCATAAATCACTTAGAGGAAAAGGATTAGGAAAACATCTTTTAAAATTATGTCTAGATTTTGCGAAAGAGGTTAAGTATGATTTTTGTTATTTAGAGTCAACTTCAGCTCTTAAAACATCACACCATTTATATAATATCTTTGGTTTTGAAAATTTAAAAGGGCCAATGGGTAATACTAGTCATCACAATTGTGATGTGCATATGACTAAGAAGCTTCAATGACATTACGAGATTTTAAATTAAAAATGATTTCAGAGCTTTCATCGATTTACGAAATGGATGAGTTGAATTCCATTTTTAATTTACTTTCTGAAGATTATTTAAAAATACCTAGATCAAAAATCTTATTAGCTGATGAAATTCATTTGGATGAATTAAATCAAACACTTTTTTTAAGTGCACTAGAAAGATTAAAAACACATGAGCCAATACAATATGTTTTAGGAAAAACAAGCTTCATGGATTTGGAATTTAAGGTTAATAATTCTGTGTTAATACCTAGACCTGAAACTGAAGAGTTGGTTAGATTAATGTTAAAAGAAGATTTAGACGGAAAAGAAATTTTGGATATTGGGACGGGGAGTGGTTGCATTGCAATCAGCCTTGCTAAAAATCTTGCTAATGCAAAAGTTACTGCACTTGATGTTTCTGAAGATGCACTTGAAATTGCGAAACAAAATGCAAAAATGAACAATGTGAATATCGAATTTATTCATGCAGATATTTTTGAATATCAATCTGAAAAAAAATATGATGTTATTGTTTCAAATCCGCCTTATGTTTGCGAATCTGAAAAGTCATTAATGAAAAAAAATGTACTGGATTTTGAGCCTATGTCAGCTTTGTTTGTTGAGAATGATAAATCATTAATATATTATACGTCAATATTAAAATTTGCATCTAAAACCCTAATTAATAACGGATTTTTATTTTTCGAGATTAACGAAAATTATTCCACTGAATTAGAAAATATTTGCAAATTAAATGCTTTTTATAATATTAGATTTAAATCAGATGTTAATAGAAAAAACAGGTTTTTATTAATAAATATGCCCTCCTTTTAGACTTTGATATTTTTAGTTTTCAGTCAAATATTTATAAATATCGTCTTCAACACTTTGGTCTAGTTCAAAACTAAAATGTACTACAGGTGTTTCTCCATCATCCATGGTATCTTGTTTTATACTTCCGTTGATGATTGAGCAATCTCCAATAAAGTAAAAGTCTGTTCCTTCTCCATCTTGTTTTTTCACGAAGAGTAGAATCCTATCAGAATTAATTACATCCTGTATTTCAGCACTTTCAATTTTACGCTGTGAACGTGATTCCCAAGCAAAGGTAGTTTGGTCAATAAAGTGATCATTGTAATTAATGCTCGCATCAATCTCTTCAGATTTATTATAGGTCACAAAGCAAGGCGTAACATTATTCCTTGTTCTATAACCATAAACTGTAGAACTAATATCTTTATTCCAATTCAAAACACGGCAAACATCTTTTCTTCCGTACTTATTGTAACGGATTAATCCACCAATAAACTTCTCTTTTTCAAACAAATTATCGAACGATTGAATAGAGTAGTTGGTATTATCCAATAAGAACTTTTTGAATATTGGATTGGATAAGGCGGTTGATAGGTCAGTATCAATTACTAATCTGTCACCTACCTTCTTAACTATCTTAGAGTCTTGCCTTACAAATTGAAAGTTTAGATTTATAAGACAAGAAGCAATAGTTTTATCGCTCACTTGGTAATCAAAACTCTTTTGTATTGTTTGCTTTAATTGAATAGTACTTATCTCTCCATCCTTGATTAATGACAATAAGATTATGCTTTCTTCAACACGTTTTGCATTATTAATTTCTAAATTGAAATTCTCCAAAAGTTTAAGCTCTTGATTATTCAAAGCACCACGGTATCTTTCTTCAATCTTGTTAATGAAATTCAGGTATGACTTTTTATAAGTCACATATAACCAAGGATCACGAGAACCATATTCCAAGAAATCAAGCATCATAGGAACACGTCCTATTTTGTTTTTTAAGCTGTAGTAATCTTTTTTTAAATCAACAAACTTAGACATGTTAGCCTTATTAATTGCTTCAAAGATTTTTCCTTTTGTTATTTCATCAAAATTAATGGTAGAAGATCCCGGTATCAAATTGCTTCCGCTCGCCATCAATTTACGAAGGTTGTCTTTGTTGTAGGATTTATCTCCGTACAAGGCAATTGGCACCAAATAATTATTGCTATAATTTCCAATAAAGTCAATTACTGTTAAGTAATCTTTAGCAATATTTTTACGCAATCCACGTCCCAATTGTTGCACAAATATTATAGCAGACTGAGTAGGACGTAGCATAATAATCTGATTCACACTCGGAATATCAATTCCTTCATTGAAAATGTCAACCGAAAAAATATAATCCAGCTTATCTGATTTGTTAATAGCCTCTAACCTTTTAATTGCATCTTGTCGTTTATCTTCTGAATCATCACCTGTTAAAGCAATTGTTTGAAATCCTTTCAGATTAAATAGATTCGATAGTTCTTTCGCAATTTCATTTCGAGAACAGAAAATCAATCCTCTTACTTCACCATTGTCACATCCGTATCGCTTTGCATTTACTAGAATGTGATCCACACGTTCTTTTGCGAAAAGCTTATTGAATTCTGTTTGGTCATCAATCTCCTCACCATTTATGGTTAAATCCGTTAAACCATAATAATGGAACGGGCACAACATTTCTTCCTCAAGCGCCTGGTGTAATCGAATTTCGTAGGCAATGTTATAATCAAACATTTTAAAGATGTCAGTACCATCTGTTCGTTCTGGAGTTGCTGTCATTCCCAACATAAATTTAGGTGTGAAGAAATCCATAATTCGAACATAAGAGGTTGCACCTGCACGATGTGTTTCATCAATTACGATGTAATCAAAATGGTCAGAACCAAATATATCTAAATGTTCCTGTTTCGAAATAGTTTGAACAGTAGAGAAAAGATAATCAGCCTCCACATCTCTATCAGAACCTGAGTAGATGCCCATGTTGATATGATCACCCAACAATCTTTTAAAAGTTTTCATAGCCTCCTCAGCAATAGTTCTTCGATGTACGATGAACAAAAACTTTTTTGGCTTAAATTTTTGTACATCAAATGCAGATAGGTAGGTTTTGCCCGTCCCTGTAGCGGAAATTAGCAAAGCTTTATCCTTTCCTTCATTACGCAGGTGACTAATGTTTTCCAATGCCTCTCTTTGCATCAAGTTAGGATGTATAACAACCTTACTAATAGTATTTCGTGTTTTTTTTATTTCACGTTCAAAATTCCTATTAGTTTTCCATAGAACTGAATAGTCTAATATGTATTCTTCCGTTACGATTATCGCATCTTCAAATTCTTTTTGAAACTCCTTTTTCACTTGATCTATAAGCTCACTTTCTTCAGCAGCAGATATTTTTAGATTCCATTCTTTATTCGAAGAAAGTGCCGATTGTGTTAAATTACTAGAGCCAATGATGAGGTCATAAATCCCTTCCTTCTTGAACAAGTATCCTTTAGAGTGGAATGAGCCTTTTGTAGCAATTCGTAACTCAATGTTAGAGAATAGCTTTAGTTGTTTAAGTGCTTGCGGCTGAGTAAAGTTTAAATACTCTGATGCCAGGATTTTACCCTTGATATTTTTCTTTTCTAATTCTATAAGAGTATTCATTAGTGTAGCAATTCCGCTAGTGGTAATAAATGCCACAGAGAACCAAAACTCCTCACACGATTCTAATTCTCGAAGTATGGTCGTGAGAACTTTTTTTCCCTGCTTATGATCATTAATCAATAACTCCGGGCGATACTGTTTTCCAGATTCAACTAAGTGGTTAATAAACCCTGTCTGAACACTTTTAGAAAGTTCTTCAAGCTTCATTTATAAAAGCATTAATTTCTTTACAATTGGAACATCTGCTTCAGCCCAATCTAATTCTTCTAATTCATAAACAGTTAGCCATTTGTAGTCTATATGATCCGTTAAATGAACTATAGGCTCATCACAAGAACAAATAAAGCTATGCATCGTCAAAAAGAAGTCTGGGTACTCATGCTCAACTGTTAGGAAATGATCGTGTGTAAAAATATCCATTTTTAATTCCTCCTGTATCTCACGAACTATTGTCTGTTCATGTGACTCTCCTTCTTCAATTTTTCCTCCTGGAAACTCGTATTTCTTCGAAATATAATCAAGTTTATTCTCGCCTCTTTGAACACATAGAATCTTATTGTTGTACTTGATTATAGCTGCAACAACTTCAACTTTTTTCTTCTCTTTTTGCATCAGAACGAAGATAATTATTTCCCAGATATTTCCCCAATAATTAATCAAGCTAAGTATTTTTGATAAATTTTTACTTTAACTTTTATTGACGATGATAATGATAGTGAAGATTAATATTCTATAATATTCGTTTTATCATATCTATTTGAATAAAGGTTTTTATTAAAAAAACTTTTAATGTATTTGTGTGTCTCAGAATCAGTTGATTTGAGATTATCCTTAAATGTACTTTCCCACCATTCATCCCATGGTTGATCTAATTGATGAATAGTGAAAAACGAATCATATTCATCATTTATTAGTTTCCCATTATCCCAATATTCTGCAATCATCAAGCTAATAACTTTCTTATTACTTAGCTCAAAAAAAGAAAAAAGGAATTTTTGATGATCTTCATTCTTCTCTCCGCCAATCATACAAATTCCGTGATTTTTGTATTTGATAACTTTTAGCATAATTTGAAACCATTTGAATTAATTTCATCTTTAAAAGAACCATGAACCTCGTTAAATGATTCAAAATTTCTAAGATTATTTTTAGAAATACCACTCCCAGGCATAATTACAATTCTGTTTTTTGTAATATTATTTAATTGTTCAAGTTGAACTAAACCATCTGTTGCCTTTTCTTTTTGTCCAGATGTTAATAATCTATCAATACCCATATTAATCAGGTTTTCTATTTCTTCAATTGGATTTTTTACTATATCAA
Source organism: uncultured Bacteroidota bacterium (assembly GCA_902608795.1). Lineage (GTDB taxonomy): Bacteria > Bacteroidota > Bacteroidia > Flavobacteriales > Flavobacteriaceae > MED-G13. The sequence continues at coordinate 552 of CACLPI010000009.1, read as the reverse complement.
ATGCTCTATGAAAAGTAAACTCTAAGGGTCTTGATAATTCAACAAGTTCCTTTGTTCTTTTGATATCTATCGAATAATTACTATTTAAAACACCCGAAACAATGCCTTTACAGCCCATTTCTTTGAATTTTACAATATCCTGCTTCATTAACTCAAATTCTTCATCTGAATAGGTGAAATCACCTTCTCTAGGTCTAATTAAGATAAATACGGGAATTTTTAATGTATTAATTGTTCTTTTAGCGGATTCATAGTCGGGGGTAAGACCATCTAAATGTAAATCTTTACATAGCTCAATTCGATCTGCTCCAGCTTTCTCAGCTTTTACTGCATATTCATATGATTCTGCACAAACCTCAATTATCATTCTTCTAATCTTTCAAGATGTTTTGAATAATTAATATCCATTTTATCTAAGATTGAATACATACCAATTACTTTTTTTTCAAAGTCATTAAACGAGGGTTTATTTTCAGCCCAAACTACTTCAGATAATGCGAATATTCTAGGGAAAACCATATACTCAACATGATCGCTTGTCTTCATATATTC
>CACLPI010000008.1 GCA_902608795.1 uncultured Bacteroidota bacterium | reverse complement strand
GGAAATATAAATACTCTTATTTGTATTAATATTTTATGGGCAATTATATGCTTTTATGGTTACTTTGTTACTTCACCAGTTGAATTTTATATTGCAGCTGGTTTTATTGGTTTAGGAATGGGTGGTATTCAGTCATTATCAAGATCTACATATTCAAAATTGATTGATGTTAAATATTCAACCTCATATTTTAGTTTTTATGATGTATCTCAAAAGCTAAGTATTGTTTTAGGAACCGCTATTTATGCCACAATGGATCTTTACACTGGAAGTATTAGATTAGCAATTTTACTTTTCGCACTATTCTTCATACCATCAATTTATATACTGACTAGAATTTCAAAATAATAATTTTTTTAATGGCATAGTACTTGAAATATATATTGTGTAATTAATGGTTTTTATTATACTTTACAGATATAGAATCATTTATTTACATATCAAAAAGTTTATATGTCTAGAAAAAATCTTTTTAATATTGACAATTTGTCAGCTCAGGATATTGATGAAAATGCTGAGTTAATCCCACTTATGACACCAGAAGATGAATTGGAAATAAGCAAGGAAGAGCTACCGTTAACATTGCCAATCCTTTCATTAAGAAATACTGTTTTATTTTCAGGTGTAGTTATACCAATTAATGCATCAAGAGACAAGTCTATAAAACTGATTAAAGATGCAAATAATTTCAATAAACTAATTGGGGTTGTTGCGCAAAAAGACGAAAACATTGAAGATCCTAAGTTGAAAGATATCTATAATATAGGAACTGTCGCCAAAATATTAAAAGTATTACAAATGCCAGACGGTAATACTACCGTGATTATTCAGGGAAAAAAGAGGTTTGAGATAGAAAGGGTTATTTCTGAGAAACCCTACATCACAGCTAATATAAAAGAATACCTTGAAGAAAATCCAGGAAAAGACAATTCAGAATTTAATGCAATTATAGACTCTATAAAAGATTTATCTCTTGAAATAATTAAAAGAAATCCAAATATCCCTTCTGAAGCATCTTTTGCTATTAAAAACATTGAAAGTAATTCATTTCTAATAAATTTCGTTTCGTCAAATTTAAATTTGCCCGTTAATGAAAAGCAAGTTTTACTCGAGATTAATAATCTTCAGAAAAGAGCATTAGAAACACTGAAACATATGAACGTCGAGTTCAAAAAACTTGAGATAAAAAATGATATCCAATCAAAAGTTCAAACTGATTTAAATCAACAGCAAAGAGAATTTTTTCTACACCAACAAATGAAAACGATTCAAGAAGAATTGGGTGGCGTAAGTCATGATTCTGAGTTGGATGATATGCGAAGCAGGGCTAAGAATAAAAAATGGAATAGTGAGATTAAAAAACACTTTGAAAAAGAGTTAGCAAAACTACAACGAATGAATCCTCAGGTTTCTGAATACTCGGTTCAAAGAAACTATTTAGATTTAATTCTTGACTTACCATGGAATGAATTTTCAAAAGACAAATTTGATTTAATTAAAGCAAAAAAAATATTAGATAGAGATCATTTTGGATTAGATGATGTAAAAAAGAGAATCATAGAATATCTCGCTGTATTAAAGCTTAGAAATGATATGAAATCACCTATTTTATGTTTACAAGGCCCCCCTGGTGTTGGAAAAACCTCCCTAGGTAAGTCAATTGCAGAGGCAATAGGTAGAAAGTATGTAAGGATATCTCTTGGAGGGTTACGTGATGAGGCTGAAATCAGGGGACACAGAAAAACTTATATTGGTGCGATGCCTGGAAGAATTATACAAAATATTAAAAAAGCAACAACATCTAACCCTGTTTTTGTTTTAGATGAAATTGATAAACTTACATCATCAAATGTTGGTGATCCTTCATCAGCCATGTTAGAAGTTCTAGATCCTGAGCAAAATAACGAATTCTATGATAATTATTTAGAAAAAGGTTTTGATTTATCAAAAGTAATGTTCATTGCAACATCCAATAATATTTCTAATATTCAACCAGCTTTATTGGATCGAATGGAGATTATTAATGTTAGTGGGTATACTACAGAAGATAAAATTCAAATTGGAAAAAAGTTTTTATTACCTAAGCAAATTAAAGAACATGGGCTAAAGTCTAAAGATTTGAAATTAGGTGTACGTATTATGGAAAGTATAATTGAAGGTTATACGAGAGAGTCGGGAGTAAGAGGTTTGGAAAAAAATATAGCTAAAATAGTTAGGTATTGTGCAAAGAACATAGCAACAAATATAGAATACAACCCCAATATTTCACCAGAAGTGCTTACAGAAATACTTGGCCCAGCTAAACTTTTGAGAGATAAGTATGAGTCAAATGAAATTGCTGGTGTAGTTACTGGATTAGCATGGACTAGAGTTGGGGGAGATATATTATTTATTGAATCTACTTTGTCAAAAGGGAAAGGCAAACTTTCAATAACTGGTAATTTAGGTAAAGTTATGTCTGAATCAGCAACAATAGCTCTTGAGTATTTAAAATCTAACTGTAATCAATTCAATATTAATACTGATATTTTTGATAAGTATAACATACATATCCATGTTCCTGAAGGTGCAACTCCTAAAGATGGACCTAGTGCTGGTATAGCAATGCTGACTTCTTTGACTTCATTATTTACTCAAAAAAGAATAAAATCGAGAATAGCAATGACAGGAGAAATAACATTAAGAGGTAAAGTTTTACCTGTAGGAGGGATTAAAGAAAAAATATTGGCTGCAAAGCGAGCAAAAATTAATGAAGTTATTCTTTCCGCAAGCAATAAGCCTGATGTAAAAGAAATAAATGAAAGCTATATTAAGGGTCTAAAATTTCATTATGTAAATGAAATGAGCGAGGTAATTGAATTAGCGTTGACGGACAAGTTGGTTAAAAATCCAAAAAAATTATAATATTATTTATTTATCTGAGTTTTAGACACATGAGATTAAAGAAAGCTCTAGTTTTAATTTTTTTTTCCTTAATACTAGATTCAAGTTTATCCTATAGTCAAATTGCGGGAGAATCTACTTATCAATTTTTGAATATTCCTAATTCACCTAGGCAACTAGCCCTGGGTGGTAAGAATGTTACCATTCAAGATGAAGACGTTATCTCGGGTCTTTTTAATCCTTCATCAATAAATCAAGAAATGGACAACATATTTTCTGTTAATTATTTTACTTATTTCTCAGATATTTCATATGGTTCATTAGCTTATGCATACAGGCTTGATAATAGAGGTAATACAATTCATTTCGGGTTTTCATACATTAACTATGGTGATTTCGTTGGGTATGATGAATTTGGAAATTACACATCAGATTTTTCCGGAAATGAATCGGTTTTTTCGGTAGGCTATGCTAATAAATTAAATAATACTCCAATAATATTTGGTTCAAACTTGAAATTCATCACTTCTACATTTGAACAATATAATTCATATGGAATAGCTGCAGATTTTGGGTTTTTTTATAATGATAATGTAAATGATATCAAAGCGTCTCTAGTATTTAGAAATATTGGATTTCAAATTAAACCATATAATGAAGTTAATGAGAAGCTTCCGTTTGAAATTAATTTAGGGATATCTCAAAAACTTGAGAATGCGCCAATCACTTGGCACATTACATTAGAAAATCTTCAAAAGTGGCCAATTGGCTTATCAAACCCTTCAAGAATAATAACTGATTTAGATGGAAATATAACTGAAGAAAAAATTTCTTTAATTAATGAAATTCTCAGACATACTATTATTGGAGTTGAATTATTTCCAGAGTCGTTTTTTAAAATGCAGCTTGGATATAGTTTTAGACGTTCAGAAGAGCTAAGGATATTAGAACAAAGAAACTTTTCAGGAATATCATTTGGATTTGGAATGAAATTTAACAAACTTCGTTTTAATTATTGTCATTCAAGATATTCAATTGCATCAAACGTTAATTTTATTGGATTACAATTAGACCTGAATTAATGAAAAAACTCACAATAGCCATTGATGGTCATGCATCCACTGGAAAAAGTTCAATTGCCAAGAAAATAGCTATAAAATATGGTTATATATATATAAATTCTGGCTCAATGTATAGGGCAGTAACACTCTTTGCAATTGAAAACAAACTATTAGGAGAGTTAAATGACAATATTGATTTATTCATTGAAAAGTTACATGCTGCATTCATCAATTTTAGATTTAATGAAAACAACTTAATTTCAGAAATATTTTTAAATGGCAGAAACGTCGAAAAAGAAATTAGTAGTCTAGAAATTTCAAATTATGTAAGTAAAGTTGCTGCAATCCCTGAAATAAGAAAAGAAATGGTAAAGCTGCAGAGAAATATTGACAGAAAAAAAGGTGTGGTAATGGATGGAAGAGATATTGGTTCTGTAGTTTTTCCTGATGCTGATATAAAGTTATTTCTTACAGCATCAGATACTGTAAGGGCTAACAGAAGGTTTGAAGAAATGATAAATAATGGATTATCTGTTAGTTATGATGATATACTAAACAACATAAGGATTAGAGATAGCCTTGATTCGTCAAGGACTGATTCTCCTCTTATAATTGAAAATGATGCTGTTGTAATTGATAACAGTAACATGTCAATTAATGAGCAAATTAAACAGATAATACTACTAATTGATAAAAAAATAGTTAATTAATCCAACTTAATCTCCGCTATCTTAATAATATTTTTTATTTTCGCATGCCTTTTGTCATATCATAACTGGTGCAAATGGTTTAATTAAATTTTAATTTCTTCTAAAGTTTATATGTTAAATCAGTTAAAATTTTAGAATACAAATTTTTGTTATGCCTAAAAAAGCAGAAAAAAAAGAAACTACTGAAAACATTTCTTACGAAACAGTAGTCAAAGATGTAGCTGAAAAAAAATCTTCAAAAAAAGCTGCTAATACAAAGAAAGAAATCACAGAAAAAGAAACATCTGTAAATAACATTTCAGATTTTGACTGGCACAATTACGAAGAAGGTATTGATCAAGTTGACGAAAAACAAATCAAAGAATTTGAGAAATTAGTTGAAGAAAATTTTGTTGAAACATTGACAAATAATGTAGTAGATGGAACTGTTGTTCACATGACTGACCGTGAAGCAATTATTGATATTAATGCAAAGTCTGAAGGTGTTATCTCATTAAATGAATTTAGATATAATCCAGATCTTAAAATTGGTGATAAGGTAGAAGTCTTAATTGATATAAGAGAAGATGCTACTGGTCAATTAATATTATCTCACAGAAAAGCCAGAGTAATCAAAGCATGGGATAGAGTAAATGAAGCTCACGACTCAGGCGAAATTGTAAACGGTTTCGTTAAATGCAGAACTAAAGGAGGAATGATTGTCGATGTTTTTGGAATAGAGGCATTTTTACCTGGCTCTCAGATAGATGTTAAGCCCATTAGAGACTACGACCAATATGTAAATAAAACAATGGAATTTAAAGTTGTTAAAATTAATCATGAGTTTAAAAATGTGGTTGTATCTCACAAAGCATTAATTGAAGCAGATATAGAATCTCAGAAAAAAGAGATAATAAAACAGCTTGAAAAAGGTCAAATATTAGAAGGTGTTGTAAAAAATATTACATCTTATGGTGTGTTTATGGATTTAGGGGGTGTTGATGGATTAATTCATATAACAGATTTGTCATGGTCCAGAATTAATCACCCAAATGAGTTAGTTGAACTTGATCAAACTCTTAAAGTTGTTATTTTAGATTTTGATGAAGATAAATCAAGAATTCAATTGGGATTAAAACAATTAAGTAAGCATCCGTGGGAGGCTCTTTCTGAAGATATTAATGTTGGCGATGTTGTAAAGGGAAAGGTAGTTGTTATTGCTGATTATGGTGCTTTTGTAGAAATTTCTGAAGGAGTTGAAGGTTTAATACATGTTTCTGAAATGTCATGGTCAACACACCTGAGATCTACACAAGATTTCTTCAATGTAGGAGATGAGATTGAGGCAAAGATTTTATCTTTTGATAGGGATGAAAGAAAAATGTCTTTAGGAGTCAAGCAATTAACGCCTGACCCTTGGACTGATATTACAAAAAAATACCCTGTGAAATCTAAACACAAAGGTTTGGTTAGAAATTTTACAAATTTTGGAGTGTTTGTAGAACTTGAGGAAGGTGTTGACGGATTAATTTATATTTCAGATTTATCTTGGACAAAGAAAATTAGACACCCTAGAGAATTCTGTAAAACGGGAGAAAAGATTGATGTTTTAGTTTTAGAACTTGATGTTGAAAACCGAAAACTAAGTTTAGGACATAAACAACTCATGGAAAACCCATGGGATAAATATGAAAATGAATTTAAGTTAGATTCGGTTCATAATTGGGAAGTTTTTGAAATCGTTCCAAAAGGCGCTACTGTTAAATTCAACGATGACGTTACTGCGTTCATTCCGTCAAGACACATGATTAAAGAAGATGGAAGTAAACTCCAAAAAGGTGAGAAAATTGATTTAAAAGTGATCGAGTTTAATAAGGATACCAAGAGGGTTGTTTTGTCTCACACACGTACATTTAAAGATGTAGAAGAAAGAAATAAAAGAATAGTTTCTAAAAAAATGAAAGAAGATAATGAATCTGCAAAAAATACAATTGGAGATGCAAATGAGAAACTACAGGAGCTAAAGGACAAAATGGACGGAAAATAATAAAAAAAGCCTTTCAATTGAAAGGCTTTTTTTTTAATTTAAAATTATTATTTTTTTAGGATGAAGAAAAAGGTAATTCTTAATCATAGTCAAATTTATTATACTCTTGATAGATTAGCATGTCAACTTTGCGAAAATCACGGAGATTTCAAAGAATCTGTCCTTGTTGGTCTACAACCACGTGGAAAGTCATTATGTGAGAAATTAGTAGATATTTTAAGTAATAGATACAATATCAGTTCTGTAAAGCATGGACTATTAGATATCACTTTTTTTAGAGATGATTTTAGAAGAAATAAAGATCTTCTGGTTCCAAATAAGACAGATTTCAAATTATTAGTTGAAAATAAAAAAGTTATTTTTATTGATGATGTTTTGTACACTGGAAGAACAATCAGAGCTGCCCTAACCGCTATTGAAAGTTTCGGAAGACCTAAAACAATTGAACTGTTAATATTAATTGATAGAAGGTTTAGCAGGGAACTCCCAATACAACCTGATTATAAAGGAATTCAGGTTGACCTTTATGAAAATCAAAAGGTACATGTTAAATGGGATGATGAAAAAAATGGAAACTTCGTTTATATTGAAAAATTGATTAATGGATAACATTAGTGTGGACCATTTATTAGGAATAAAGTTTTTAAATCAACAAGATTTAGAGCTAATATTTCAAACCACTGATAACTTTAAAGAAGTTATTAACAGACCTATAAAAAAAGTTCCATCTTTAAGAGATATAACTATTGCAAATCTTTTTTTTGAAAATTCAACCAGAACAAAATTATCATTTGAATTAGCAGAAAAAAGATTATCAGCTGATGTTTTGAATTTTTCCTCTACCCAATCATCGTTAAAAAAAGGAGAATCTTTATTAGATACTGTAAATAACATTTTGTCAATGAAAGTTGATATGATAGTTATTAGACATTCCAATGCTGGGGTGCCTCAATTATTATCTGAAAAAGTAAACGCAACAATCATCAATGCAGGTGATGGTGCTCATGAGCATCCTACCCAAGCATTGTTAGATTCCTATTCAATGCGTCAAAAAATAGGAAACTTAAAAAATAAAAACATTTTAATTGTCGGTGATATAATTCATAGTAGAGTAGCTTTATCTAACATTTTTGCACTTCAACTTCAAGGTGCTAATATTATGGTATGTGGACCAAATACATTAATTCCAAAATACCTTAAGGATCTTGGAGTAAAGATTCAAACTGATTTTGACAAAGCTCTTCAGTGGTGTGATGTTGTAAATATGTTAAGATTACAAAATGAAAGGATGTCAGATAATTTTTTTCCATCAATCAGAGAATATAAAAAACACTATGGGCTTACAATGGATAGATTACAAAAGGTTAATAAAGATATTGTAATTATGCATCCAGGCCCAATAAATAGAGGAGTGGAAATTACGAGTGAAGTAGCTGATTCAAATAGCTCAATAATATTAGATCAGGTTGAAAATGGAGTAGCGATCAGAATGGCTGTTATTTACTTGTTGGCGAAGAAAAATTTTGACCGTTGAAAGTAACAGTACTGGGTTCTCAAGGTGCTATTCCAAAGGTTGGGTTATTTTCTACTTCCTTAATTCTTAATGTCTGTAATTCTTATGTTTTAATAGATTGCTGTGAGGGTGTTCAACATCAATTAAGAAAAAATAAAATAAAGTTATCAAAGATTGAAATAATTTTAATCAGTCATGCGCACGGAGATCATTATTTTGGATTAATTGGACTTATTTCAACTTTATCGCTGCTCAAAAGGGACAAGAAGTTAACTGTTTTTTGTCCTTTATCAGTGTTTAAAATTATTCAAGCTCATTTGAAGTTCTCAAAGATGAATTTGAGTTATGAGCTAGATTTAAAAGTTTTAAATAATAATAATAAAATAAATATATTTAACAATAACCACTTTTCAATAGAGGCTTTTCCTTTAAAACACTCGATTTATACAAACGGATTTTTAATCAAGGAAAAAGAAAAAAAAAGAAAGCTAATCTTACAAAAAGCATTAGATAATAATATAGATAAGATTTATTTTAATAAACTTACCAAGAGAGAAAATGTTATAAATAATAATGGAATTAAAATTAATTATTTAGATGTAACAAAGGAAGGGGATAAGGCAAAGGCATTTGCATATTGCAGTGATACAGCTTATTTTGATGAATTAATTAACAATATTAAAGGTGTAGATCTCTTGTATTGTGAAACCACATTTCTAAAAAAAGATAAAGATAAAGCAACTCTTACACTGCATTCAACCACAATAGATGCCGCAACACTTGCTAAAAAAGGTAATGTGAAAAGACTTCTAATTGGTCATTTTTCCTCTAGATATGATGATTATAATGATTTCATTACGGAAGTTGCAACTATTTTTAAAAATGTTATTATTTCAGAGGAAGGAAAAAAAATAGAAGTTTAGAATATAGATTATTTATTATTTAAATTTGTGTTATGCTAAGAGATATAAGTAATTTAAGAAAGTCTTACTCTAAGAATTCTTTAATAGATAAAGAACTACCTGAGGATCCATTTTTTTTATTTGATATTTGGTTTAAGGAGGTTAGCTCAAAAAATAGCAAATCAGAGGTTAACGCCATGACATTATCAACAATTGGTTTATCTGGATATCCAAACGGACGCATTGTATTATTAAAATACTATTCTCATGACGGATTTGTTTTTTTTACAAATTATAATAGTAATAAGGCTATTTCAATCGATCAAAATAATAAAGTTTCAATTTCCTTTTTTTGGGAAGAATCTGAGAGACAAGTAATTATAAAGGGTGTTGCCACAAGGACTTCAGATGATTTTAGCACAAAATATTTTAATTCTAGACCAAAAGGTAGTAAGCTAGGAGCGCTTGTTTCAGAAAATCAAAGTTCAATTATTAAATCTAAGGACAATATTGTAAAAAAATTCAATGAACTAAGTAAGGAGTATTTAAACAAAGAAATTCCAAGACCTAATAACTGGGGTGGGTATATAATCAAACCAATTCAGTATGAATTTTGGCAAGGAGGTGAAAACCGACTGCATGACAGGATTAGATACACTCATAATAAGAATATTTGGCAAATTGACCGTCTAAGTCCTTAAAAATGAATCAATAGAGTTAGAAATTAGATCGATAACTTAAATTGATTTTTTAAATCTTCAATTTGAGGATTTTTTTTCTTAAGTAATTCATACTTTTCCTTATTTGTATAAGCTACTTTTTTATCAATGCTTTTATCAATTTTTAATGAAAAATTAATTTTTGAATTCAGCTTTCTTCTTATAAATAGAATTAATTGTTGTTTTTCATTTTCAACCTCCGTTGCAGTTGAGTTATTTGGGACTGAATATATAAGCGTGTTATCCTTGAATTCAGGTTCAGAAATTCTAAGTATTGACGACATAATATATCTACCCTTATTTTCTTGTTTATCGGTATACTCTTTCCATATTTCGATAATTTCTTTGAGGGTTATATTTTTTTGTTGATTATATTCTTCCTCAATATTTGACTTTTCATCAGCAATATCTTTCTCTTTTTCAATACTTTTTAGAGAAAGGGTAGATGTTTCAAAGTTCGTTAGATTTATATCTGCAATTGGTTTTGATTTTTTTTGGGCTGTTATTTTTGAGAGATGTGACTTAAAAACCTGGCTTTGAAATGTAGAGACAGGTATTAATTTATATTTAATTTTTTTTTTTTTACCGTTTAATTCAAGTGATGAAATTTTTAATATAGATAGCTCAACCAATAGTCTTTGATTTATACTTTTTTGGAAATTTATTTCAGATTCGTTTAATATATTAATGTACTCAATTAGGAATTCATAATTTAAAGCTGAACCTAAGTCAGTTAATTTATTTATTTTTGATTCATCGTAGTTCAAGAGTTTGTGAGATAATTTATTTTTACTAACGAGAATATCTCTGAAAAATGAGGAAAGACCAGATAAAAATAAGTCTCCAGAAATCCCTTGGTCAAGAATAGAATTAGTAGTATTAATTAAATTCGGTATATCTTTTTTATTAATAAGATTAACTAATTCTACAAATGTATCAAAACCAATGGAGTTAAGATTTTCAATAACCATTTGTGAAGTTATTTTTTTATTAATTCCTAGAACCTTATCAAACAGCTGAAGTGCATCTCTCATCGCACCATCAGATTTACTAGCAATTTGTTTTAATGCGTCATCTTCATATTCAATTTGTTCAATTTTACAAATCTTTGCAAGATGACTAACAATGTCATCAATCGTTATTCTTTTAAAGTTATAAATCTGGCATCTTGATAGAATGGTAGGAATAATTTTGTGTTTTTCTGTTGTTGCAAGAATGAAGATGCAATGTGATGGTGGCTCCTCTAATGTTTTTAAAAAAGCATTAAAAGCTCCGGATGATAGCATATGAACTTCATCAATTATGTAAACTTTATATTTTCCAGTTTGAGGAGGAATTCTAGTTTGATCTATAAGATTTCTTATGCCTTCAACACCATTATTGGATGCCGCATCTAATTCAAAAACATTATAAGAGTTATCATCATTAATTTTGAAATTGTTAATTTCTCTAGCTACTATTCTTGCACAACTGGTTTTTCCAACACCTCTAGGTCCAGTAAATAATAATGCCTGTGCCAATTTATTATTTGAAATTGCATTTTTAAGTGTAGAAGTAATTGCTTGCTGCCCTACTACATCTTCAAAGTTTACAGGCCTGTATTTTCGTGCAGAAACCAAAAAATCACTCATGTTTTCTTTCTAGTAAATAATTATTTAAATATATAAAAACGAGTACATTATTTTAATAATTAAATGTTTTAATTATTGATATATATTAACATTGTTATATTTGCATTGTGAATCGTCTTGTCGCTATTTATAGAGGAAAGTCCGAACACCAAAGTACAGCACAATGGCTAACGGCCATCAATCGAAAGGTTAGGAAAAGTGCAACAGAAAGTATGTACAGGTAATGCTGTAGTGAAATCATGTAAACTCTGTGCGGTGAAATGCCATGTAAACCAGCTCCTGAGAGTTGTACGCTCGATGCTGGAGGGTGGGCAGTTAGAACATATAGGTAACTATATGTCAAGATAAATGACAAGAACTTTTTAATAAAGTACAGAATTCGGCTTATAGATTCACTGAAAAGCGGGTATTACCCGCTTTTTTGTTGGAAAAAAGTAAAAGAACAATCCCCATAACTCCTTTTTTCTACAAAGTTAATTTTTTCTTTAAAATCTTTTTTTTTGTAGTGTTCAAGAATAAATAAACTAAAAGTATTATTTAGAAAATTATTTTCAACCAGATTAATTAGTTTATTATAGTGTGCCTCTTCAAAAGAATATGGTGGATCAGCAAAAATTATATCAAAATTTGTACTACAATTTGATAAAAATTTAAAAACATCTTGTTTTATAATTTTTGATTTGATATTTAACTCATTTAAAGTTGATGATATATGTTTTACACATTGAATATTTTTTTCAACAAATGTTACTTTCGCTCCTCTAGAAATGAATTCTAATCCGACCATTCCAGATCCTGAAAATAAATCAAGTATTTCTAAATCCTCAAGATTAACTTTATTTGAAACTATATTAAATATTCCTTCTTTGGCTAGATCCGTTGTGGGTCGAATTGGTAAATTTTTTGGTATTTTTATTCTCCTACCACCTAATCCTCCGGCGATTATTCTCATCAGAACTTACTTAATAAAATATTAGAATTTAAAATATTAAAATCAATACCATCAATATCTATTGGATTCATAAGCTCAATATTTCTCACATATGTGTAAATAAGCTCATATAATTTTGAATCTAAATCTATAGAGCCACTAAAAACAGTGTGTATTTCATCTGGATTTAATTTTAATTCCGAAAAGCAAAACAATAAGTAAAACAAGATGTCTTCATCTGAATTATGATCATATGAATTGTAAAATATTAATTTTTTATCTTTAAAAAACAAGATGTCAATAAATCCATCATTTATATTAACAAAGACATTTTCTGAAAATTTTTTGGCTAACTCATTTGAAATTTTTTCGATAATTAATGAACTGTAATGATAAAAATCAAACGTTTTAAATTTCTCAAATATAAAATTATTTATTTCTGTATTAGGAATATAAACGTTATTTATCTCATGATTTAAAACATGATCATTTGCAGCTATATCATCGATATTAATCGATGTGTTATATTTCAAATAATTTAACGAGTTTTTATATTCAAATAAGGTAGATGGAACAAGGGTTGATGTACTGTTGTAATAAATTAATTTGACCTCAGATGGAATATTTTCTTTAGAAAATGATTTTATATATTTTTTAATTGTTTTGAGTATAAAATTGGATTTCTTTTTATTTAAAAACCTTACTTTATTTAAACCAGAAAGTGTTTGATTGTTAAATAAACAAAAGATTACCCAACTTTCATTTATGTGGATTGCTAATGAACTGCTGTTGAAATGAGAATCTATTTTAGTTGTCTTTAGTATAGTTTTTTGGCCAATTTCCATTAGTGTTCACTTCATTCATAGATCCAATTTTTAATGTTGGACCATTTACACCATCTACAGATTGTACTTGGTTTTCTTTTAAAACCAAGCTCAAGGGTTGGTCATGGAGAATAACCCTTTTCTTTACAAAGGCTTCGAAAACAGGAATGTCTATACCATTTTGATTCAAAAAACCCGCATCAATCTTAAATTTTGTCTTATTATCCTTAGAAAAAGGTACATACATCATATTAATATATCTGTCATCAAAACCAAACAATGAGTCTTTAACAGAAACAAAACCTAATGTGTCAACAATTATAATATCTTTATAGGTTTTCACACCACCATATCTTTTAGTCATCTCTTTGTCAAGGACACTAGAGTCTCTTCTTTGGGTAATTGTAAAAGAATCAATTTCAACAAATTTTACTAAGCTATCCCAATTCTCTTGAAAAACACCCTTGACTGTTCTGTGGGCCAGTTGAGTATCTCTAATATCTTTAAGATTCTTTATTACAAACTGGTATCTTTCATTTTTAACTTCATCAAATTTTATTTCATCATAAATGGAAGTAAATAGAAGAGAAGCAAATACAAGTGTAAGAAACCATAGGCTTCCTAAAACATATGGTCTCTGTTTGTCTTGCATCCGTGTCTTAACATAATATAAAATACCAATAGCAAGAAAAGGGGACAAGAAAAGTAAAACCTTCATCATGATTTGTATGAATTTTATAAGATAAACAAAACTACAATTTTTTTTTATTTGTAAAAATCTATGGCAATAAAAAACATTTATATATTTGATATTCTAATTTTGTTCCGAATATGAGGGAAAATTTGTCGTCAATTATAAAAAAAAACCTTCGTAACCAGTTAAATAAAAAACAGGAACTAGCATTAGAAAAAATCATTTCGTTTATAGAACACAAAATAAATGATGAAATTTTTATTTTAAAAGGTTACGCTGGAACAGGTAAAACATATATAATTTCAAACATTGTAAAAAATTTATGGAAAATAACTAAAAATGTTGTTTTGTTAGCTCCAACTGGAAGATCTGCAAAGGTACTTTCCTCATATTGTAAAAAGGAAGCCTACACAGTTCACAAAGAGATATTTTACACAAAAAATAATTTCTCTGGCAACCTGGAGTTTACTTTAAAAATAAATAAGCATAAAAACACAATATTTATTGTAGATGAAGCCTCAATGATCAGCACAAATAGAGGAGATGGAGTCGGTTTATTTTCACAATCTTTGTTGGATAATATCATTAAATATGTTTATTCAGGATTTAAATGTAAGTTATTGATAATTGGTGATGTAGCTCAATTACCGCCTGTAAAATCAAATATTTCCTATGCTTTAGACGATTCTTATTTAGAAAAGGAGTATAATAAATCAATAAATTCCGTAGAACTTACAGATGTTGTTAGGCAAGAAAAAGAGTCAGGTATATTATCATATGCAACATCAATCAGAAATAAAATTGAAAATGATCTTTTTGAAGATATTACTTTTAATTTAGAAACATTTAATGATGTTGTTAAAGTTGAAGATGGTGAACAATTAATGAATCTAATCCAAGATTCATATAATATTTATGGAATTGAAGAAACTGCTATAATTGTAAGATCCAATAAAAGAGCTAATCTCTACAATAAATCAGTAAGAGATAAAATACTAAATAATGAAAATATAATTTCGGTTGGGGACTTATTAATGGTTATAAAGAATAATTATTTTTGGCTTAATAATAAGAGGGATTTAGGTTTTATAGCAAATGGAGATATAATTAAAATTGAGGAAATTTATGACATTAAAAATATCTATGGATTTAAATTTGCAGAGGTAAAAATATCAATGGTAGATTACCCGAAAATTCCCCCCTTTGAAACAGTTTTAATATTAGACTCTTTATTCATTAATACACCCGCATTAGATTTTAGTATAATGAATAAACTATATCAGGAAATATTAAAGGACTATATGAATATAAAGACAAAATATAAGAGGCATATGGGTGTTAAGAATAATAAGTTTTTTAATGCTCTTCAGGTAAAATTTGCTTATTCTTTTACTTGTCACAAGTCTCAAGGTGGTCAATGGAGTTCAATATTTATTGAATTTCCTTTTTTGCCAAATGGAATGGATGAAGATTTTTTCAGATGGTTATATACCGCAATAACCAGAGCAAAAAGTAAATTACATCTAATTGGGTTTAAGCAATAATGTTTTATCTTTTAATGTTAATTTTGTAATATGAGAATTGTTGCTGCAATACCCGCCAGATTAAATTCAACTAGGTTACCTAAAAAACTATTAAGAGAAATTTGTGGTAAGACATTGATCGCAAGGACTTATGAGGCAACAGTAAACTCTAATCTCTTTGACGACGTTCTTGTTATTACCAATAGTCATGAAATTGTTACTGAATTAGAAAATAGTAAGATTAAATACATATTTGATAATGCAAATTATCAAACTGGAACAGATAGAATAGCAGGTGTAGTATCTAAAATTGAAGCTGATATAATTATAAATGTTCAAGGGGATGAGCCTTTTATTAACTCAAATACTATTCAGTCTATTATAAATACTTTTAAACATGATAAAGAAAATAATATTAAAATAGTTTCTGTGATGACACCATTCAAAGATGATCAAGAGCTAAAAAATCCAAATAACGTCAAGGTTTTTACAGATTTAAGTAATAATGCTATTTATTTTTCAAGACATCCAATTCCTTTGAAAATTGATTTAAACATTTCTAAAGCTCACAAACATGTTGGGATATACGCATTTAGAAAGAAATCTTTAATTCAATTTGCTAAACTTAAAGTAGGAGATTTGGAATCATCTCAAAAAATCGAAGCTCTAAGATTAATCGAAAATGATATAAAAATTAAAATGATTAATTCAAACGATACATTTATAGGAATTGATACAGAAGAAGATATTCAAAAAGCGATAAAAATATTTTGTGAAAAAGGTAATTTATAATTTTATTTTAAAATATCTAATTAGATGGAAAATTGAAGGAGATAGTTTTTCATCACTTATCTCTTTAAAGAAATCGGTAATTATTACTGCGCCTCATACTCATTGGATTGATTTTTATCTTGGAATTTTAATAAGAGGTGCTCTCGATTTTAAATCGAGCTACTTAGCAAAAAAAGAACTTTTCATCTTTCCTTTGGGTATTTTTTTAAAATGGACTGGAGGTGTCCCTGTCAATAGATCATCAAATAATAATTTAGTTATTCAAATTGCTAGTATTTACAATAAAAGCAAAGAGTTTAGATTATCATTAGCTCCGGAAGGAACAAGAAAAAGAGTCAAAAAGTTTAAGTCAGGATTTTATTATATAGCAATTGAGGCAAAAGTTCCAATAGTTATGTTATCCATGGATTATACGAATAAAAAAACGATAATTTCAGAGCCATTTTATCCAACAGGAAATAAAAAATCCGATTTTGATTATATAGAAAACTTCTTTGACGGGGTAATTGGGAAAGTAAAGGAGTATAGTTTTTATAAATAAAACTAATCCTTCATATTGTGAAAAATATTCTGAACATCATCATCATTCTCAATCTTCTCTAATAACTTTTCATTTTCATTTCTGTCCTCATTGCTTACCTCTTTTATATTATTAGGAATTCTATCAAATCCTGATGAAATAATCTCAATTTTCTTAGATTCTAGCTCTTTTTGAATTTCTCCAAAACTATCAAAAGGAGCATAAATTAAGATACTTGTGTCTTCTTCAAAAACTTCCTCGACTCCAAAGTCAATTAAATCAAATTCGAGATTTTCAATATCAATATTTTCTTTATTTATTTTGAAATTACAGGTGTGATCAAACATAAAAGAGACTGATCCAGAAGTACCTAAATTTCCATTATGTTTATTGAAATAGCTTCTGATATTTGCAACTGTTCTGGTATTATTATCTGTTGCTGTCTCAACCAATATAGCAATTCCTGATGGACCGTAACCTTCAAATAGTATCTCTTTATAATCTCCAACTGACTTGTCCGATGCTCTTTTAATAGCTCTTTCAATATTTTCTTTGGGCATATTTACAGACTTGGCATTTTGAATTACTGCCCTAAGTTTTGAGTTTGAATCTGGGTCAGGACCACCTTCTTTGACAGCAATTACAATATCTTTACCAATCCTTGTAAAAGCTTTACTCATAGCTGACCATCTTTTCATTTTTCTGGCCTTTCTGAATTCAAATGCTCTTCCCATGTATAAATTATTTAAAAGGTGTATTCACAATCCCAGCTTTTTTTCTTTTATTTCTTATTTGAATAAATATTTCCGTCTCTACAGCTGAATTTTCAATATTAACATAACCTAAACCAATTCCAATGTTTAGTGAAGGAGACATGGTTCCAGATGTAACAACGCCGATTATTTCATTTTCATTATTCAAAATATCATAATCTTTTCTTGGAATTCCTTTTTCGAGCATTTTAAATCCAATTAATTTTTTAATAATTCCTTCTTTTTTCTGTTTTAAAAATATTTTACTTGATGTAAATTCTTTGTTTGTTTTTGTAATCCAAGATAGTCCTGCTTCAATAGGAGAGGTGTTATCGTCGATATCATTTCCATATAAACAAAACCCCATTTCAAGTCTCAAGGTATCTCTAGCGGCCAAACCTATAGGCTTAATATCATATTTTTTTCCTGATTTAAATATTTTACCCCATAAATCTACTACTATTTCATTTTTACAATAGATTTCAAAACCACCACAACCTGTGTAGCCCGTATTAGAAACTATTATACCATCAATGTATTCAAAATGATAATATTTAATCTCACTAAGTTCAATATCAAAAAGTGGGTTTAAAACACCTAATGCATTAGGTCCTTGTATAGCAATTAGTGAAAAGGTATCAGAAACATTAATTAATTGAGCATTATATAAATTCTTATTGTTTAAAAACTCCCAATCTTTTTCAATATTAGATGCATTAACAACTAGCATAAATCTGTTATCTTCAAATTTATATAATATGAGATCATCTACAATGCCTCCTTTTTCATTTGGAATGCAATTATATTGAGCTTGCCCCTTTTTTAAAATACTTATATCATTACTTAAAACAGATTGAAGAAAAACCTCTGCTTCATCTCCATGTATATAAAATTCTCCCATATGAGAAACATCAAATACACCAACATTTTTTTTTACAGTTGTATGCTCAATATTTACGCCTTCATATTGCACTGGCATCATATAGCCTGCGAAATCAATCATTTTAGCATTCAATCCCTTATGAATCTCATGAAGTGCAGTTTTCTTCATTCTAAAAATTTTTTGTGAATTCAAATTTAACTAATTTTAGTTCAAAATTATTTTAAATGAGTTCTTTCATTATAAAAGATAATAACATTTTATTTGCTGATATAAGTACAATTATCAATAAAGATTTAAAACTATCTATTGATGATAATATTATTGAAAAGTTAATTACATCAAGGAAAATTTTTGAAAATAAGATTAATAATTCTGATGATAAATTTTATGGAATTAATACAGGTTTTGGGGATTTACATAATGTAAAAATCAATAATGATGAGCTATGTGTTCATCAGGAAAACTTAATAAAATCCCATGCGTGTGGTGTTGGTGATAAAATCGATTCAAAAATTGTCAAATTAATGATTCTATTAAAGATTATTTCACTAACTAAGGGTTATAGTGGAATAAAAATTCAAACTATTGAAAGACTTCTATTTTTTTATAATAATGATATATTGCCGGTTGTTTATAAATATGGCTCTCTGGGTGCCTCTGGAGATCTAGCTCCTTTATCACATTTGTCACTACCATTAATTGGGTTGGGAAAAGTTGAATTTGAAGGTGAAATTTATAATACTGAAATTATTCTAAGTAAATTTAAACTTGATTCTTTAACCCTAGGTGCCAAAGAGGGTTTAGCTCTTATTAACGGAACACAATATATGCTAGCTTCACTTATTGATTCTGCGATTAATTCTATTAATATTTGTAATTACTCTGATTTGATCGCAAGTGTTTCATTAGATGCATTTAAGTGTAGTTTATCTCCATTTGACCCTTTGATTTCAAAAATTAGACCTTATGAAGGTCAAATCAATGTTTCTAAAAATATTCTTAAGAATTTAGAAGGAGGGGAGATAAATGATTTAAAAAAAGAAAATGTTCAAGATCCTTATTCATTTAGATGTATTCCTCAGGTTCATGGGGCAACTCAAGACACTCTAAAATATTGTATTAATATAATTTCAACAGAAATAAATTCTGTAACTGATAATCCGTTAATATTTTTAGATGATAGTAAGATAATTTCTGGAGGTAATTTTCACGGACAGCCTTTAGCGTATGCAATAGATTTTCTTAAGATATCTATATCTGAGCTAGGAAATATCTCCGAAAGAAGAGTTTTTAATTTATTATCTGGAAAAAGAAATTTACCACCCTTTCTGTCTAACAATCCAGGCCTAAATTCTGGCTTAATGATTCTTCAATATACTTCAGCAAGCTTGGTAAGCTCTAATAAGCAGTTGTCAACTCCTTCAAGTATTGATTCTATAACTTCTTCAAATGGACAAGAAGATCATGTTAGTATGGGAGCCAATGGAGCAAATCAATTAAGGGATATAATCGAAAACTTATATCAAATATTAGCAATTGAAACAATTGTTTCTGTTCAAGCAAAAGAGTTTAATAATTATAAATCGTCTAAGATAATAAATGAATTTATTTCAAATATTAGAATTGTAAATCCTAAAATCATCGCTGATAGAGTACTTTATAATGATATAAAAAAAGTTTCTAGATATTTAAAGGAAAAAATAAAAATTGGTCTATTTTTTTGATGTCTTAGATTCCTTTTTATTTTGAATTTTAATATTCAATTTTTCTTTACCTAAAGTGTAATCAATATTAATTGTATCACCCTCATTAATCATAGAATTGAGTATTTCAGAAGCAATTAAATCTTCAACATGCTTTTGAATTGTTCTTTTTAAAGGTCGTGCCCCGTACTTTTTGTCATAACCCTTTTCAGCTAGAAAATCCTTAGCTTTTTTGGATAACTTGATTTTATAGCCTAACTCCTCGATTCTTATATATAATTTTGATAATTCTATATCAATAATTTTATGAATATTTTCTTTTGACAATGAATTAAAAATGATTACCTCATCAATTCTATTTAAAAATTCTGGAGCAAATTTCTTCCGAAGAGAATTCATTATTGTTTTTCTTGTAAATGTGTCTTCTTGAGATTTTTTTGCACTAGTGCCAAAGCCAACTCCAGAACCGAAATCTTGAATTTTCTTAACTCCTAAATTGGATGTCATTATAATTACACAATTTGTAAAATCAATTTTTCTTCCAAGACTATCGGTTAAAAAACCATCGTCTAAAACTTGTAGAAGCATGTTAAAAATATCAGGATGAGCTTTTTCAATCTCGTCAAGTAAAACCACTGCATATGGTTTCCTTCTTATTTTTTCTGTCAATTGACCACCATCTTCGTAGCCAACATACCCAGGTGGAGCACCAATTAATCTTGATACAGCAAATTTCTCCATATATTCACTCATGTCAACCCTAATCAGGGCTTCTTCACTGTCAAATAATTCTTTAGCAAGAATCTTAGCTAATTGTGTTTTTCCAACTCCAGTTTGTCCAAGGAAAATGAATGAACCAATTGGTTTCTTGGGATCCTTTAATCCCGCTCTATTTCTTTGGATAGATCTAACCACTTTTTCTATTGCTATATCCTGACCAATTATATTTTCTTTTACCAGAGATGTGAGTTTAGACAACTTATTACTTTCAGACTGTTTTAATTTGTTTAGTGGGATACTTGTCATCATTGAGACAACATCTGCAATACTTTCCTCATTAACAATCTCCTTATTTTTTTTGCACTCTTCCTCCCATTGATTTTGGGCTAAATTTAGCTTATTTTCTATATTTTTTTCTTTGTCTCTATAGCTTGCTGCCTCTTCGTATTTTTGATTTTTAACAGCTTTATTTTTTTTATCTTTTACATCATCTAACTCTTTTTCAAGATCATGAATGTGTTGTGGAACATCTAAATTTGTTAAATGTACTCTAGAACCAGCCTCATCTAAGGCATCAATGGCTTTGTCTGGAAGATGTCTATCAGTCATGTACCTGGAAGTTAACTTTACACAAGCCAATAATGCTTCATTTGTGTAAATCACATTGTGGTGATCTTCATATTTATCCTTAATGTTCTTAAGGATTTCAAATGTTTCTTCTTCATTTGTTTGTTCAACAATAATTTTCTGAAATCTTCTTTCTAATGCGCCGTCTTTTTCAATTGAATTTCTATATTCATCTAGAGTGGTTGCACCGATACATTGAATTGTACCTCTTGCCAAAGCAGGTTTAAACATATTAGAAGCATCAAGACTTCCTGTTGCACCACCAGCACCTACTATAGTATGAATCTCATCTATAAATAGTATTACCTCCGAATTTTTCTCTAATTCGTTCATTACAGCTTTCATTCTTTCCTCGAATTGTCCTCTATATTTTGTACCAGCGACTAAACTTGCTAAATCCAATGATATAATTCTTTTGTTATAAAGAACTCTAGAAACTTTCTTTTTAATAATTCGAATTGCCAAACCTTCAGCTATTGCAGATTTTCCAACACCCGGTTCCCCGATAAGTAGAGGGTTATTCTTCTTTCTTCGACTCAATATTTGGGAAACTCTTTGTATTTCTATGTTTCTACCGATAATTGGATCTAGTTCATCATTTTCAGCCATTGCTGTAAGGTCTTTACCAAAATTATCTAAAACAGGGGTTTTTGATTTATTGGATGATTTTGATTTTATTGATTTTGTTACTTTAACTTCTTCATATTCTGATGGCTCAGAACCATCTGTTGATTCATCTGAAAAATCATCCTTGCCAATTATAGATTTGTATTCATCTTTTACCAAATTATAATTAATATCCATGTTATTGAAAATTTTTGTTGTAGGGTCATTTTCATTTCTTAGGATGCATAACAACAAATGTGCAGTATTTATGACTGAGCTTTGGAAAAGTTTAGCTTCTAAAAAAGTTGTTTTGAGAGCTCTCTCAGCTTGTCTAGTTAGATGAAGATTTTTCTTTGATGATTCTTTTGTTTCGTTATCAAAATTGATAGGATTTAAGGATTCGATTTTACGACGTAACTCGTTTAATTCAATTCCGATAAAGTTTAATATATCTATGGCTTTTCCTTCACCATTTCTTATCAAACCAAGAACCAAGTGTTCTGTTCCGATAAAATCATGACCTAGTCTTAGGGCCTCTTCTTTACTGTAAGTGATCACATCTTTTACCCGAGGTGAAAAATTATCATCCATAAAAATGCTTTTTGTAAAAATAATCATAAAGATTTTTTAAAACAACACTAAACTGAGTTAAAATTTATAACCCAAAATTGTTAATAAATTATATATTTCAAGACATATTTTTATCTTTAATAAACTTGTTAAATTCATATATTTGTTTACTACTATTTATATGATATAATTAAACAGTTTTTTTATTATGAATGATGGCGAAAAATTAATACCGATTAACATAGAGGATGAAATGAAATCTGCATACATTGATTATTCAATGTCAGTAATAGTTTCTAGAGCTCTTCCAGACGTTAGAGATGGTTTAAAGCCTGTACATAGACGTGTCTTATATGGCATGCACGATTTAGGGGTTAAAGCATCTTCTGCACATAAAAAGTCCGCTAGAATTGTTGGTGAAGTTATGGGTAAGTATCACCCACATGGTGATTCTGCTATTTATGATACAATGGTTAGGATGGCTCAGGACTGGAGTTTAAGATACATGCTTGTAGATGGTCAAGGAAATTTTGGATCTGTAGATGGAGATAGTCCGGCTGCAATGAGGTATACAGAAGCTAGGATGCAAAAGATTTCTGAAGAAATGCTGTCAGATATTGAAAAAGATACTGTTGATTATAAACTAAATTTTGACGATACGTTAAAAGAACCAACCGTTTTACCAACAAAGATTCCTGCATTACTTGTTAATGGTGCTTCTGGTATTGCTGTTGGTATGGCTACAAATATTCCGCCACACAATTTAACTGAGGTTATTGATGGTACTCTTCAGTATATCAATGACAATTCTATCGATATTGATGGTTTAATGCAATGTGTTAAAGCTCCTGACTTTCCTACGGGAGGTATTATTCATGGCTATGAAGGGGTAAAAGAAGCTTTTCATACTGGTAGAGGTAAAGTAGTAATGCGTGGT
Source organism: uncultured Bacteroidota bacterium (assembly GCA_902608795.1). Classification (GTDB taxonomy): domain Bacteria; phylum Bacteroidota; class Bacteroidia; order Flavobacteriales; family Flavobacteriaceae; genus MED-G13. The sequence goes on along the minus strand of CACLPI010000008.1, from coordinate 26,376 downwards.
AAAGCCGAAATTGAAGAGGTTGATGGTAAGGAGTCAATAATTGTAACTGAAATACCTTATCAGGTTAACAAAGCTGATATGATCAAAAAAATCGCAGATTTGGTTAACGATAAAAAGTTAGAAGGTATTTCTACAATAAGAGATGAATCAGATAGAAATGGGATGAGAATCGTTTTTGTGCTAAAAAGGGATGCCATCCCTAACATTGTACTCAATAAATTATTTAAATATAGCCCACTTCAATCATCTTTTAGTGTTAATACTATCGCACTTGTAAATGGACGACCTCAAATGCTTAATCTTAAAGATATGATTAAGCATTTTGTAGATCATAGACATGATGTTGTAGTTAGAAGAACCAAGTTTGAATTAAAAAAGGCTGAAGATAGATGTCATATTCTTGAAGGATTAATCATTGCATCTGATAATATTGATGAAGTTATTGCATTAATTAAAGCCTCAAAAAATGCAGAAGACGCAAGAGATAACTTAATTAAAACATTTAAACTTTCTGAAATTCAAGCCAAGGCCATTGTGGAAATGAGACTTAGACAACTTACTGGTTTAGAGCAGGATAAGTTAAGAAATGAGTACGATGAAATAAAAAAATTAATTGAAGACCTAAAAGATATTCTATCAGACGAAAAAAGAAGAATGAATATTATTTCTGAAGAGTTGACAGAAATTAAAGAAAAGTATGGAGATGATAGAAGATCTAAAATCGAGTATTCAGGGGGAGATCTTTCAATTGAAGACATGATACCTGATGAAAAAGTTGTTATAACTATATCACATGCTGGATATATAAAAAGAACATCTTTAGATGAATATAAAGTCCAGAATAGGGGTGGGGTCGGTCAAAAGGCCTCAACTACAAGAAATGAAGATTTTCTTGAAGATCTATTTGTTGGTACTAATCATCAATATATGTTGTTTTTTACCCAAAAGGGGAAATGTTTTTGGATGAGAGTTTATGAAATTCCTGAGGGTAGTAGAACATCTAAAGGGAGAGCAATACAAAATCTTATTAATATAGAACAAGATGATAAGGTAAAAGCATTCATCTGCACAAAAGATTTAAAAGATGATGAGTACATCAATAATCACTATGTGATAATGGCAACAAAAAGAGGACAGGTAAAAAAGACATCTTTAGAGCAATATTCAAGACCGCGTGTTAATGGAATAAACGCAATAACTATCAAGGAGGATGATGAATTGCTTGAAGCTAAATTAACAGATGGAAATAGTCAAGTTATGCTTGCTTTAAAATCTGGGAAAGCTATTAGATTTGAAGAAGCAAAAACAAGACCTATGGGAAGAAATGCCTCTGGGGTTAGAGGTATTAGACTTCAACATGATAAAGATGAGGTAATTGGAATGGTTGCTGTAAACGATATGGAAAGCAACATATTAGTAGTTAGCTCAAATGGATATGGAAAAAGATCACGTCTCGAAGATTACAGAATAACAAATAGAGGTGGTAAAGGGGTTAAAACTATTTCCATTACTGAAAAAACAGGTGATTTAGTTGCTATTAAAAATGTAGACGACTCTAATGGATTAATGATAATAAACAAATCAGGTATAGCTATTAGAATGGCAGTTGAAGATTTAAGGGTTATGGGACGTGCCACTCAAGGAGTTAAACTAATAAATATTAAAGATGGTGATTCTATTGCTGCAGTAGCTAAAGTAATTCATGAAAAAGATGAGGATCATCATGACGAAGAACATGAATCTAGCGAAGAAAACAATACAAATGCAGAACAATGAAAAAAATTATATTACCTCTTATCATTTTTGGTTTATTTCAACTAAGTTATTCTCAAAAAAAAGAACTTAAGACAATTGATAAGCATATTAAAGCAGGAGAATATGAAAGTGCTTTAAATACAATCAATTCAATCAAAACTTTAGTTGATACTGCTGATGATAAGACAAAAGCAAAATATTATTACCTAAAAGGAATGGCTAGATATCAGAATGGAAACGGTTCTTTTGATAACAAAATTTTAAGTATTAAAGATTTTAATGTAGCTAAAAAAATTGAGAAATCAGGAACAAAAATATATACAGCAAAAATTGATGATATTTTTACTGATCTTTTTAATTCTTTTATTAATGATTCTAGAACAGCACTAGAAGTTAAAAATTACAAAAATTCTTATTTGAATTTGGAGGCAGCTTACAATGTTTCAAATAAGGACACCTTATATTTATACAATGCTGCTTTGGTAGCCACTGAAGCAAAAGATTACAATATCGCACTTGGTTTTTACGAAAAATTAATAGAATTGGGTTATTCAGGTATTTCTATGAATTATTATGCAGTAGAAAAAGAATCTGGAAAAGAACAAGTATTTCAAGATGAAAAATCTAGAAATTTTTCGGTAGATGTTATTGGGACTCACGATTCACCCAGAGATGAAATGGCAGAATCTGTTGAAATTGATATTCTTAGATCTGTTGCCGCAATATATAAAACTCAGGAAAACTTTTTAAAATCTATTGAATACTTAGAAAAAGCTAAGTTGATTAATGAAAATGATATTAACCTGATACTACTTGAATCAAATATAAGATGGGATATGGGAGAGGTAGATGCGTATCAAAGGTTAATCTCCAAAGCACTTGAGATTGAACCAAATAATGTTGATTTAATATTTAATTTGGGTGTTGTTAATGCAGAGAAAGGAAATTTTGATGATGCAATTTCTTATTATGATAAGGCAATTGAAATTGATCCAAGTTACACAAAAGCTTATTTAAATGCTGCAGCTTTAATCCTAGAAAAAGAAGGCCCAATGATTGAAGAAATGAATTCACTTGGTATGTCTACAGCCGATTATAATAGATATGACGAATTAAAAATTGAACGAGAAAACCTATATAAAAGCGCCATCCCTTATCTTGAAAAGGTATATAATTTAGAAAATGATAATTTAAGCGCTGCTAGAACTTTAAAAAATATTTATTCAGCTTTAGGAGATACTGAGCAAGAAAATAAGTATAAGGTGATTGTTGCTGAATTGGAAAACAACTAACTATATTATCTTTTTAATATATCGAAGAGAGTGAGTATGCTTATTTTTCTCGTTATTATATATTCCTGATTGATCTAACCTGTCAATTCTCACTTTTCCACTAGCATGTATAATATGATTATCCTTAAGAATTATACCAACATGAATAATTTCATCATTATCGTTATGAAAAAAAGCTAAATCTCCTGGTTCAGACTCTTCAATGAAACTAAGCGTAACTCCTTGAGTGGCTTGATCTTTAGCATCTCTTAAGATTTTGTATCCATTTATTTTATAAACCATTTGTGTGAATCCAGAACAGTCAATTCCAAATGGAGTTTTTCCTCCCCATAAATATGGGCTATGCAAATAGAGTAGTGCTGTATTTACAATTGAATCCCTATTTTGTTTTCCAGAAATTGACTTTCCTTCATACTTATGATTAAGTAGATTAATATTAGAAATATTTGAACCAATTGAAATGGTAATTAATTCTTTATTTTCATTTTCTATAAACTCAACTAAGTCACAAGAATATTTTGGATTATCAATTATAATATTATCGCTTTCATCAAGTTTTTTATATTGTTTTGAATCTATCCATCCCTCATAATTGTCAAATTCAGACTTTATTTTGGTCCATTTAACATTTTCTTCAACAATTATGAATAAATCACCGTAAACTAATTGAGTAATCATTTCAGATTTATCTGAATCAGAAATTCTTACAGGCACAATACTTAAGTTGCATATACCTAAACCCATATTAAACCCTTATTTGAATAGAAGAAGCTCCACCACCTCCGTTACAGATGGCGGCAATACCATTTTTCTTTCCATTTTGATGTAATGAATGAATTAATGTGGTTAATATTCTTGCACCTGAACACCCAAGAGGATGACCAAGAGAAACAGCTCCACCAGTTATATTTACTTTTTCAGGATCAATTGACAATATATCAATGTTTAAGAGTGGAACCATCGAAAAAGCTTCATTGATTTCAAACAAATCAATATTGATTAAATCTTCTTTAGTTTTATTGAGTAAATTTTCAACAGATTTAGCAGGGGCAATTGTAAATAAGTCTGGCGATGTAGCTGAATCATTATAACCAATTATTTCTGCAATTGGATTAATATTTAATTCATTGGCTTTCTTTTCACTCATTAAAACTAACATGGAAGCTCCATCACTAATTGGGGAGGAGTTTGCTGCTGTTACAGAACCATCTTTTACAAATGCAGGTTTGAGATTTGGAATCTTTTCAAAATTTACTTTGCTAATCTGCTCGTCTTGATCTATATATATTTCATTTCCTTTCTTATCCTTATAATTTATAGGGATTATTTCATTTTTAAACAAACCATTTTTTGAGGAATTTATAGATCTGTTATAAGATGATATGGCGTAATAATCTTGTGATTCTTTTGAGATACCATATTCTGTTGAACAATTATCAGCTAATACACCCATTGATTGTTGACTGTAAACATCTGTTAGACCATCAGTCATTAACCCATCAATGGTTGCAGAATTGCCATATTTATTAGCTTTTCTCAAATTTAAATAGTGGGGAGCATTACTCATACTTTCAACACCACCAGCGACTACAACTTCATTAATGCCAAGTTGAATCGACTGAGCAGCTAAATTAACTGCTTTTAAACCTGATGAACACACTTTATTTACAGACGAGCAAGGGATTTCAGGTCTTAATTTGGACCCTAAAGCTATTTGTTTTGCAGGAGCTTGACCACAACCAGACTGTAACACATGCCCAACAATTAACTCATTAATTTCTTTTCTGTCTAAGTCAATCTTTGATAATGCTCCCTCTAACGCATATATCCCTAACTCTACAGCTGAAAAATTTGATAATGAGCCCATAAAACATCCTAATGGGGTTCTTACAGCACTAACTATGACAACTTTGTTTTGCATATGTTTATTTTTTTAAAGTTAATAAAATATAAATTGTATTAAGCTCTTAAATATTTAGTAAATTTATTCAATATAGACCATGGGCAAACTATTTAACAGTATAAATAAAGGTTTTTCTAGAATATTCAGGGTTCTTTTATTTGCGCTATCAGCATTTTTAATTATTTATTTCTTTCCAAAAAGTGGAAAATTCAAGTATAACTTTGAGAATGGTAGGCCTTGGCAATCAGAAAATCTATACGCACCCTTTGATTTTGCAATTAAAAAGTCCAAACAAGAAATTGATGATGAAATTACACAAGTAAAAATAAACACCCCTCTGTTTTTCGAAATTGACACATCATTAATAACTAATTCAAATTATGAACTAATTACTCGAATTGATGAATTAAAGATTGACTCTTTATTTAATTTTTTCAATGAAGATGAGTTGAAAAATATTAAAAATCAATGTTCTAAAATTATTAATGAAGTATACAATAAAGGATTGATAGAACAAAATTTTGATTTTAAAGATGGTCAGCTAATATCAATTTTATACGACAACAAACTTGTTAATTCAACATATTATAACAGATTAATTAAACCTGAAGACTTAATAATTTTCATTAACAATAAAATTATTGAAACCAATAGTGAAAAGTATAAATCTCAAATAATTTCATTGCTATTTGACATAATTACCCCAAACTTATTTTATGATAGAGTACTTTCAGCCGAATCAATTAATGAGGCAACAATTAATATTTCACCAAACAGAGGATTTGTTGAAAAAGAAACTCTGATAATTTCAAAAGGAGAGGTTGTTGATGGGGAGAAATTTATAATTCTAGAGTCTTTAAAAAAAGAGTATGAGGATAATAGTTCATCTTTATCTAATCTGTATTTAATGATTATAGCATATTCTTTATTAGTTATTTTGTCTCTTTTGATGATAGTTCTTTTTATTAGAAAATTTGAAAGAGATTTATACGAAAACAATAATAAAATTGCATTTGTTTATTTTAACATAACTCTTATTATTTTAATTACAACATGGGTTGTCGATGTTAATTCAAATTATATATATATTATACCACTATGTATAATGCCATTACTATTTAAAGCATTTTTTAACACTAGAATTGCTTTTTTTATACATTCTGTCACTGTTATGCTATTAGGTTTTGTGGTGCCAAATAGTTATGAATTCATATTTTTAAATATAATCGCAGGAGTTGTTACTATTCTAACGTCAGATAATATTTATAAGAGAGCAAATTTATTTAAAGCCGTTACGCAGATAACGTTGGTTTATATGCTAGCTTATTTTTCATTTTATGTTATTCAAGAGGGAAATATTGAAAATCTCCCTTTCAACAATTTTTCATTATTTATTTTGTGTGGTCTTTTGACTTTATTTATATATCCTTTAATATACATTCATGAAAAAATGTTTGGATTAGTTTCGGATGTGTCATTATTAGAATTATCTGATACGAATTCTAACTTACTAAAAGAATTATCTAATAAAGCACCTGGAACTTTCCATCATTCAATCAATGTTGCAAATCTTGCTGAAGCCTGTGCAAATCAAATCAATGCTAATGCGTTATTATCTCGAGTTGGAGCTTTACATCATGATATAGGTAAAATTTCAAATCCATCTTTTTTCACTGAAAATCAATTATCTGATCAAAACCCACATCATGGCATCACATCAAATGAAAGTGTTGAAATAATCAAAAAACATGTAGCTGATGGTGTAACGCATGCAAAAAATGCAGGCATTCCAGAAAGGATAATTGAATTCATAAAAACCCATCATGGAACCAATTTAATTGGATATTTTTATAATAAAGAGATCAAGCTAAACCCTGAAATTAATGAGGCAGATTTTCGATATACTGGTCCAAAACCTTTTAGTGTTGAAATGGCTCTAGTAATGATGTGTGATTCAGTTGAAGCGGCAATTAAAAGTTTAGACAAACCAGATAATGATAAAATTGATTCTTTTGTTGAAACTATTATCGATAAGCAAGTTGAGGATCAACAATTTGAAAATTGTGAACTGACTTTTAAAAATATTTCAATCATTAAATCTGTTCTTAAAGAAAAATTGAAAAACATTTATCACATTAGGGTTAGTTACACAGAACAGAGTATTTAAAAAAAAATTAGATATAGTTGCGTTGTTGTTAATGAAAAACTATTTTTGCAACCGCATTTTATTAAATACTTTATAGTATTGGAGAGGTGCCAGAGTGGTAATGGAGCAGATTGCTAATCTGTCGACGTGCAAACGTCGCCAGGGTTCGAATCCCTGTCTCTCCGCCATCTCGGGGTGTAGCGTAGCCCGGTTATCGCGCCGCGTTTGGGACGCGGAGGTCGCAGGTTCGAATCCTGCCACCCCGACACATTTTTAGTAAGGTCGCGTAGCTCAGCTGGATAGAGCATCTGCCTTCTAAGCAGACGGTCAAAGGTTCGAATCCTTTCGCGATCACAGAATAATCCTCACTATTGTGGGGATTTTTATTTATTATAAGTAACTAGTAATATACTTTTCTAATTAATCTTTCTGGCAATTAGTAAGCCATTGACATCTAAGCAAGATCCAGGGAAGGGAAGACCTCCCCAAGATTCAAAATTAAAAGCCATAACGTAAGGAAAATAACCTTCTTTTGTAGAGGACCAGTAGATTAGATTTTCATTAAAATTCCCAAGACCTAATGAATGTACATTGCTGTAAATTATTTCCATTGAGCCACTGGAAGGTATAAACCAATCATTATATCCATTATAATTAAGATCATCTACAATTTTAAAGCCATAGTTGTCACTTCCAAACTCAGTACCGTTAGAACTATTATCATTTTGATTACCCTCAATTATCTGCTGTGTATTTAAATCACCATCACCAATTGCATAACTTGTATCTAAATCAAATATATCACCCCAAGCTACATCACCTATATCCGAGTAGTCTGTAGCAACCATAATTTCTCCATTATTAGGATTTACATGAAAAATGAATCCACCACCATAATCGATACCATAAAATGATGATACATCATTAAAATTTAATATATCTATCACTGAAACACCATTTACTAAATTTTGCTGAACAGTAAGATTAGAATTGTATTCTAGTAGATTAATTACAGGTTCATTCTCACAATTAAAAAAAATAGTAAATATTAAAAACGCTTTGATTATGTTGTTTTTCATAGAATTATTTTTATGTAAAAGTAAAAAATAAAATAACAACCATTATTAAACAAAATTCTTATAATTTTATAAATTTAAATTGACAAACTAATTAATTTACTTAAATAAGTTTACCATTAGTTTTTTTGTTTCAAAAAAACTATTATAGATAACTTTTATCGTGGTATATACAGGAATAGCTATAATTAAACCAAAAATACCAAAAAGTAATCCAGAAAAAATTATAACAATAAATATCTCGAGAGGGTGGGATTTTATTGACGAGGAAAATATGAGCGGTTGTAGAATAAAGTTATCAAGCATTTGAATTGCTGTGAAACCAACAAGCAACCAAATGGAATTAGCTAAAAAGTCATTGAAAATAAATGCTTCTATATTATTTGTTGCTGATAATATTATCATTAAAAAAATACTAATTAATGGACCCAAATAAGGTATGATGTTTAATATGGCGCAAATAAAGGCAATAGCAAAAGAATTTTCAACTCCTAATATTAGTAAAAGAATAAGGTAAAGAATAAATAAGATCGTTATTTGCATTAAAACTCCTGAGAAATACCTCGTTAATAAATTTTCAATCTTGACAAATGATAATTTTAGTTTTTTTCTTTGTTTTGAAGGGAACTGGTTTAATAAAGTTTTAAAAATGTCTTTTCCATCTTTTAAAAAAAAGAAAGTAATAAATAATACAGACATAATTCCAATACTTAAACTACCAATTTGTGATATAATTGAATTGAATAATTTGGTAACAAATCCAAAATCAATTTCAGAAATAAAATTAAGATCTGTAAAAAAATCGATTATACTTACATTTTTACTTTCTAAATAGTTTATTATTCCCTCACTTGTGGATTTAAATTTATTTCTAAATTCAACTGTATTAAGTAGGGATAGGTTTTTTCCTTGTTTAGTTAAAATAGGTACAAATAAGACTATGATCATAGAAATAACTGAAACAAGCATTGTTACAGAGAAAATTGATGATAGAGCTCCACCTAATTTAAATCTAGATTTTAAAAGTTTGTTAAATGGATTCACTACCAAGGATAATATTAAGGCTATAAAAATATACAGTAGACCTAATTTTATTTCAAAAAGAAATAACACAACAAGAGCTAAGAATGATAATACTATAACCGATTTTACTAATTCTTTTGATTTCATCTTTAATTAATTGTTGAAAATATTGAACACACCATAACTCCGGCTGTTTCGGTTCTAAGCCTTCCTTCACCAAGTGAAACAGCCACAAATTTAGCTTTTTTTGCCAAATCAAGTTCATTTGGTGCAAACCCACCCTCAGGTCCAACCATAATCTCTGAATCATTACCCTTTATTAATTTTTCCTTCAACAGGCTATTGTCTGAATTTAAACAGGTGGCTATATATGAATCAAACTTATTTTTACTTTTTGACATTATATAATCTTTAAAATTAACAGGTTTATTAATAATTGGCAACCTATATCTCAATGATTGCTTCATTGAGGATACTAATATTTTTATGGATCTTTCTAAATTAATTTTATTTCTTTCTGAAAACCTACATATTAAAGGGGTTATTTCGTTAACTCCTATTTCAGTCGCTTTTTCAAGAAACCACTCAAATCTGTCTCTATTTTTAGTTAATGAGATTGCAACTTTAAGTTTTGGTGAATCATTTTTAAATTCCACTGATTTTTCAATCTCCAAAATAGATTTATTTTTATCAGATTCAATAATTGAGCAACTGTACAAGAATCCTTTACCATCTGTTATATTTACATTATCCCCAGTTTTTTTTCTTAGAACTTTAATCAAGTGGCTATTTTCCTGATCAAGGACTATGATTCTTTTATCAGATTTATTAATGTTATTAGAGTAAAAAATATTCATTGCAGTGGGTACTTTGATATACTATAATCAGATAATTCACCAAATTTTGATTCAATAAACTTAAAATAACCATTTACACCGATCATAGCAGCATTATCTGTAGAATAATTAATTTTCGGGACATATGTCTTTATACTCTCACTTATCATCAAACCTTTCAATTCTTTTCTTAAATAAGAATTAGCAGAAACACCACCACAGATAACAAATTCATTAATCTGAAATTGATCTCTAGCTTTAATTATTTTATCTATTAGTATTCCGACTATTGTGGATTGCAGAGATGCGCACAAGTCATTAATATTATTTTTAACAAAATCATCTGGTTGATTAGTTATGAAATTTTTGAAATTTGTTTTTAATCCTGAAAAACTAAAATTTAATCCCTTGACATTAGGTTTCGGGAACTTAAACTTATTTACATCACCATTTAAAGCTAATTTGTCAATCTTGGGTCCTGCGGGATAATCTAAATTCATGATTTTACCAGATTTATCAAAGGCTTCACCTGCAGCGTCATCAAGAGTCGCTCCTATCTCAGTAAAATCAAAGGGACTATTAACAACAACCAATTGTGTATGACCTCCAGAAACAGTCAATGCAATAAAAGGAAATTTTGGTTTTTCTGGATTATCATCAATATATATTGAAAGAATATGAGCTTGCATATGATTTATTTCTAGCAATGGAATATTTAGTGAAAATGCTAAAGATTTAGCAAAAGAAGTTCCTACTAGTAATGAACCTAATAATCCTGGACCTCTGGTGTAAGCAACAGCATTTATATCATTTAATTTAATTTTAGATTCTTTAATTGCCTCATTCAAAACAGGAACAATTAACCTATCATGTTCTCGCGATGCGATTTCCGGAACAACTCCTCCAAACATTTTATGTATTTTTTGACTAGAGACTATATTTGAAAGAACTTTTTTGTTCTTTAATACAGCGACAGAGGTATCATCACAAGATGTTTCAATTGCTAAAATATAAACGTCTTCTTTCATGCTGTAAATTTATGGTTAGTTTTCTTAAAAAAAAAGAATTAAAAAAATGCTTATTAATAAGGATATAGATTATTATATTTATCCTCGTGAAAAAAGTATTTAACAAGATAGCATTGTTAACTTCTGGTGGTGATGCACCTGGCATGAATGCTGTAATTAGGTCTGTTGTTCGTACTTGTGTGTTTCATAAAATTGCCCCTATTGGAATTTCCAAAGGATATGACGGCTTAATTAAAGGGGGGATGTCTGAAATGAACGCTAGAAGTGTCAAAGGGATAATCAATAAAGGAGGAACTATTTTAAAAACTGCAAGATCCAAAGATTTCAGAACAAAATCTGGAAGAACAAAAGCATTCGAAAACCTAAAAAAGAATAATATAGATGGATTAATAGTTATAGGAGGTGATGGAACTTTTACAGGTGGACTAATTTTTAGTGAGGAATTTAATTTTCCGGTAATTGGTGTTCCTGCAACTATTGATAATGATATTTTTGGAACTTCTCATACTGTTGGATTTGATTCTGCAACGAATACTGTAATGGAGGCAATTGATAAGATTAGGGATACTGCTAGCTCTCATAATAGATTATTTTTTATTGAAGTTATGGGGAGAGACGCAGGACATATTGCACTAAATACAGGAGTAGCTGCTGGTGCAGAGGAAATTTTAATTCCTGAAGAAAACTTAGGCTTAGATAGATTGATACAGTCTTTAAAAAGAAGTCAGAAAACTGGAAAATCATCAAGTATCGTGGTTGTAGCTGAAGGTGATAAAACAGGTGAAAATGTTTTCCAACTTAAAGATTATGTTGAAAAACATCTTTCAGATTATGAAGCTAGAGTTGCTGTACTTGGCCATATGCAAAGAGGAGGTTCCCCAAGCTGTTTTGATCGAGTTTTAGCAAGTAGATTGGGAGTAAAAGCTGTTGAATCAATTATTGATGGAAAAACTTCTTCAATGGTTGGCTTACAAAATAATATTGTTGAATTAACCCCCTTCAAAAAAGCAATTAAGGGAATAACAAAAATCAATACTGAACTCTTAAAAGTCAGTGATATAATGTCAATTTAATTAAACTAAAAAAATGAGTAAAATCAAGATAGGGATAAATGGTTTTGGTAGGATCGGTAGAATAACATTCAGAGCTATTTTAAAAAGGAATGATGTAGAGGTTTTAGCTATTAATGATTTATTAGATGTAAATCACTTAGCATACTTACTAAAATACGATTCGGTACACGGAAAACTTAATGATGATATTAATGTTAACGGAAATGATTTAGTTGTAAATGGTAATCAAATTCGTGTTACAGCCGAAAAAAATCCATTAGATATTAATTGGGGTGAGCTAGATATAGATGTTGTTGCAGAATGTACTGGTATTTTTACAACCATGGATAAAGCAGGTTTACATTTAGAAGCAGGTGCAAAAAAGGTAGCAGTATCAGCTCCATCAAAGGATATTCCCATGTTTGTAATGGGGGTAAATTGTAATTCTATTTCAGAAAATCATAAAATTGTTTCCAATGCATCTTGTACTACTAATTGTCTAGCTCCAATAGCTAAAGTGCTTCATGATAACTTTACTATAAAGGAAGGTTTAATGACAACTGTTCATGCTGCAACAGCAACTCAAATGACAGTTGACGGCCCAGCTAAAAATTACAGACTAGGAAGATCTTCACTTAATAATATTATTCCTTCATCAACAGGTGCAGCGATTGCAGTTGGAAAAGTAATTCCAGAACTAAACGGTAAGCTTACAGGTATGGCTTTTAGAATTCCTACAGCCAATGTTTCTGTTGTTGATTTGACAGTTATTCTTGAGAAAGAGACATCATATGATCAGATAAAGAGAACCTTTAAAAAGGCAAGTGAAAACGAATTAAAAGGTGTGCTTGGCTATACAGAAGAAGCTGTAGTTTCTCAGGATTATGTTGGTTGTCCTTTAACGAGTAACTTTGATGCAAACGCAGGAATTGAGCTTAGTTCAACCTTTTTTAAAATAATTTCATGGTATGACAATGAATATGGTTATTCTACAAAATTAGTTGAGTTAATTTATAAGATTCATAATAACTAACTAACTAACTAAAAATCTAATGATTCTAATTGTAGACAGTGGTTCAACAAAAACTGATTGGATAGCTATTGATAGAGGAGGAAAAATACTATTTGAAACTCAAACTCTTGGACTAAACCCGCAAGTTCTTACGAATCATATCTTAAAAGAAAGGATTGTAAATAATTTTGAATTATATAAATTCAGAAAGGAAGTTGAGCAAATATACTTTTATGGTGCTGGATGTGGAACAAAACCGCCAAGAGTTTTGATTAAAAATGTATTTAGGGATATCTTTAAAAATTGTAATGAGTTTTCTGTAAAAGAAGATACATATGCTGCTATTTATTCTACAGCTGAAGAAAATTCAAAATCTATAGTTTGTATTTTAGGAACTGGTTCTAACTGCACCTATTTTGACGGAAAAGAAATTGATCAAAGAGTAATATCCTTAGGATATATTTTGATGGATGATGCAAGTGGTAATTATTTTGGAAGACAATTGTTAAGAGACTTTTATTTTAATAGGATTCCATATGAAACAGCTAAAAAATTTGAAAAACAATTTGATTTAGATGCAGAGTCAATTAAGGATAATTTATATAAACAACCAAACCCAAATACATATTTAGCAACTTTTGCTAAGTTTCTGATAAACAATAAAGATTCAGACTATTGTCAATCACTGATAAAAAGAGGTTTTGATCTATTTATTGAAAGACAAGTCTTACAATTTAATGATGCTAATGAAATACCAATTCATTTTGTTGGATCTATTTCATTTTATCTCAAGGAAGAATTGAAAGATTGTCTATCAAAACATGGTTTAAGTGCCGGAAATATAATTCGAAAGCCTATAGAAGGATTATTAAAATATCACCAAAAAAAATTACAGCGTAGCTATCATTGAAATTTCAACATTAACTCCTGCCGGCAACTTACTAACCTCTACGGTTTCCCTTGCAGGTGCTGTGTTTTTATCTAAATAAGACCCATATATTTCATTTACAATAGAGAAATTATCCATACTCGACAAAAAAATTGTTGTTTTTACTACATTATCAAATGTCAAAGACGATTCGGCAAGAATAGCCTTCAGGTTTTTCATAACCTGAGTAGTTTCATTATTTATATCGTCAGTGATTAATTCCCCGTTTTTTGGATTTAATGCTATTTGACCAGAAATGAACATGTAATCACCTGCAATAACTGCTTGATTGTATGGTCCGATTGGTTTTGGAGCATTGTCTGTTTGTATTATTTTTTTCATTGTATAAATTTAATTATAAAATTTTATCTCTTTGTCTTCTCTTATCATATTTTATATCACTTAGCATTCCACTTTTAATGCCGATGAAAAAGTTCCAAGATTTGTTTGTGCTAAATGGAATCCAGCTAAAGTTCATTCTCCAACTAAGTAAATCTCTTTCAAATCTCAATTGTGTATAAGTAATACCTTGATTTTTAAAATCATAACCTGATGAAATTCCTGCGCTCCATTTAGGAGACAGTTCAATATCTCCGGAAAACATTAAAGAGTGGGAAGAAATTTCGTTTTGACCCACTGTATTGTTGTAATTAACGGCATAAGCCATCCTTAGTGACCATGGTATTTTATAATTATATAAATTGTCAGGTATTTTTTCTTTTTTTTCTTTATCAACCTTTGAAAATTCCTCAGTGGATGTATCCATTGCTCTTCCAAATAAGTCATCATCTCGACCACCGTTTCTTACTGACTCATCTATTGCAGCTTGACTTCTTTCCGAATCTTTGTCTGAGTTATCACTGCTAAATGCATAATTGAACGTAAGATTTGCACTTGTTAATCTGAATAAACCACCTCCATCATTAATTTGAAATTTATCAACCCTATTATTATTTTCATCTAAAGCATAAGGATCAAATGTGGCTCCAAAATTAACATTCATTTTATTTTTAAATAACTGAGTACCACCGTTCATTCTTACAGGGGATAATCTTAATGAATCTGCTGCAAGGTTGTAAGAAGTTGAAAAATTTAAATTATTTAATATAACAACTTTTTTCAATTCATTTTCTTCACTTTCGCTATCAACAACTTTCGCCTCAACATTATTGTTTAAGGATAATGCAACTGAACTAGCATAGTTCTTATTTGGTAAACCAAAGATAGATCCTTCAAATCTTGAATATTGAATATCAGAAGTAGTTAGGCCATCAGCACTTATAACTTCATAACTATCATAATACTTATCAAATGAAGGAGATATGCCATAGCTTATAGAAGGTCTCATAACATGCCTTATAGCTTTTATTTTACTCTTTTCTGAAAAATTATACATTCCGTAAACAGTTGTTCCTAGACTAGTCGAAAAATTATAAGTTCTAAACGAGTCAAAACCTCGATTTTCATTTGTAATAACTTCCTGAAGTTCAATATCATATTCTCTATTAATCGTTTTAAAAACCCAGGTCTCTTGAAAATTAGCACTTGTAGAAAAACTAAAATATTTTAGCAACTTAAAATTAGTACTGATTGGTATCGAATGTTGAAAACCGGATTTTGCATTTTGAAACATTTCTTTCTTAAAGAATAGGGAGTCTGTAGTTAAGATTCTATTTTCACCTCTTAAATTATATTGAAAATTTATATTTTGAATGATACCTTTTTTTGTACCAACTTTAGGAGCAAAAGGATAAATTCTTGAAATACTTGTTTGTAGGGTTGGAAGAGTCATATTTATTGTCTGAGTATTTGTATTTTGAGAATGTGTAGCTGATAGACTCATATTTACTTGAGGTTCACCAGGGAATGTCTTAGAATAAGAAATTGAAGATGAAAGAGAGTTATTTAAGAAATTAGCCGCATTCATTTGATTTATAGATTGCTGATAGTATTTACTACTACCTAAATTTACCGATGCTGAAAATCTAGAATTTGGATTAGATTTTGAATCTTGACTGTGAGACCACCTTAAATTATATATAGAACTTTTTGAATAATCTGGAAAACCTCTTTCACTTTGAATTAAATTTTCAAATCTAAAACTTAAATTACCTCTGAATTTATATCTGTATAAATATGTGTTTTCTAACCTAAAACCATAGCTGCCATTGGTATAATAATCACCAAGCAGAGTTAAGTCTAAATTATCATTAATTGGCAGATAATAACCTCCATTCTGAACGAAGTACCCTCTTGAGTTTTGTTCGCCAAATGATGGAAAAATTATACCTGAACTTCTTTTATTTGATATTGGGAAATATGCAAATGGTAAACCAATTGGTGTTGGAACATCAGCAATATACATATTAGTTGGACCTGTTATTATCTTTTTTCCAGGAATCACTTTAGCTTTTCTCAGCAGGAAATAATATTCTGGATTTTCAATATCAGCAGAAGTAGTAAATTTTGCTCTATCCATATAGTAAACAGAGTCATTTTCTTTTTTAGTTTTATCGGAAAGAATATTTAATCCTGCCTCTTCTGTTCTTGAGTTGAATATTATAGCTTTCTTCGTATCCATGTTAAATTTGAGGGAATCCGGCCTGATTTCGTCTTGTCCTTGCTTAAAAACCGGAAGCTGAGTGTATTCCCCCAAAGAATCTTTAATTCTACCTGCATAAATTTCATTTTTATCATAATCAACTATAATTATCCCAGATGTAATCTCCATATCTTGATAGGTTATCTTGGCATTATTATAAAGTCTAATTAGCTTTTCTTTTGGGCTGATTGACGTTGTATCTGTAGCTTCATATAAAATTTTTCCTAAAAGTGCATTATTTTGAGGTTTTAGTGAATCGGTTTTTTGAATGGTGTCGTTAACTTGAAAACAGCCTCTGGCATTAACATTCGTGTTTATAAAAAATGTATAACTTAAGAATAAAAATAATTTGAAGAAGTGTGTTTTCAACCTATTGAATGTATATTAGTGTATCTCAGAAACAGATATAAATTTACGTATATTTTGAAGCTATAATACATAATTTATGATGAAAGTTTGTTTAATCCCCCCTTTTTTTAACCATAGTTTAACAGCCTGTGTCCTCTTCATTACATTTCTTTTCTTTTCGGCATCTTTAAGTGAAATTTATTCCCAAGAACGCTTTAAAATAGTTATTGATGCTGGTCACGGAGGTAAAGACCCTGGTAGACCTAATAAAAGCGGTATAAAAGAAAAGGATATTGTATTGAAAATAGCACTAGATTTAGGAAAAAAGCTTGAAAATAGTGGCAATGAGGTGATATATACCAGGGATAAGGATATTTTCTTAACCCTCAGACAAAGAGCAAAGATTGCAAATGATGTTGATGCCGACCTATTTATTTCAATACACTGCAATGCTTTTCATGATAGTTCAGTTCACGGCTCAGAAACATTTGTTTATGGATTACACGTTAGTGATGCAAATTTCAATGTAGCTAAAAAAGAAAACGAAATTATCTTTTTAGATGACCACTATCAAGATGACCAAGAAACATATAGTCCAACATCAACAGAATCTTTAATTGGTACAACTTTGATGCAAGAGGAATATTTAGATCAGAGCATATTACTTGCGAGTTTCGTACAAAATAACTTTGCAAAAAATTTAAAAATTAGAAATAGAGGAGTCAAGCAATCTGGATTTTGGGTGCTTCACAACACATATATGCCTAGTATATTAATAGAAGCTGGCTTTATGACTAATCCAAAAGAAGGAGATTACTTAAACTCAAAAAAGGGGCAAGTTGAGATATCAAATAGCATTTACGATGCGATTGAAAGGTATAAAAAAGCTATAAATTATTCTGAAAACCCTCTTGCTGAATCAAATACTGTTGATTTAGTTACTTACAAGGTACAAATCGCCGCAAGTAAAAGAAGACTTGAACTAAAATCATACAATTTCAAAGGACTCAAAAGTCTCTCAAGAGTAAAAGACGGATCATTTTATAAATACTTTTATTCAACTTCAACTAGTCTTGATGGGATTAGAAAGAAAAAAAAATTTGCTAGACTTAATGGATATCCCAATGCATATATTGTCGGTTTTAAAAATGGTAAGTTATTTGATGTAGATTAATAACTTGTAATATAAATTCCTAATTTTATATATAAGAATAAAAAAATTGAAATACTCCAAAGAAATAAAAGTAGGCTTTTTAGCCATTGTAGGTGTTATGATGAGTGTTTTCTCATATAATTATCTCAAGGGTATTAATCTTTTTGAAAATAATAGAAAATTTACAATTAAATATGAAAAAGTTGATGGTCTTTCAGTTTCAAACCCTGTTACGCTTAATGGTTTTAAAATTGGAAAAGTTCAAAAAATAAACTTTAACCCAAAAAACACTAGGGAATTACTTGTTGATATAGTTGTTGAAAATGATGTTTTATTTCCAAAAACAAGTTTCGCTGAATTATATGAAACAGGTTTAATAGGAGGTAAGGCAATTGCAATAATTCCTGACTATAAAAATGATTCAACCATTGCCAATGATGGAGACATGTTAAGAGGTGTTATAAAACCAGGTCTTACAGAATTGGTAAATCAGATATTACCACAGGTTCAACTTCAAATTGAAGCTGTCATGAAAAATGCAGAAATAGTACTTGGTAATATTAATAGCTTATTTGATGAGGAAACTAAACAGGAGTTAAAATCTAGTGTTCAAGATTTTTCTAATTTAACCAAAAGTTTATCTGAAACATCTCAAGAAATTTCTAATTTAATTTCTAGCAACTCTGAAAACTTATCATATGCGATATCTGATTTTAAGGAAGCTAGTAATAACATTAAGACAATCTCTGATTCAGTATCATCGAAAGATCTCAGAAATATAACTTCAAACCTAAACGATTTAGTTACTAACTTAAATTCCATTACGACAAGCTTAAAAAATTCGGAGGGTACTGCTGGACAGTTAATAAATGACAATGCTATTTACACTAATCTTGAAAATGCAACTAAGGAACTAAATATTCTTATTGAGGATATTAAATTAAATCCTAATAGATATATTAATTTTTCGGTATTTGGAAAAAAGAACAAAGCATTCAAAAAAAATAATTAATTGGAATTAATCCCTAACATAATTTTTTCTGTAATTCTGATAGTTTCCTTAGCTTTTTTTGTCAGAAATATTAGAAGATTAAGAAGAAATATAAATCTTGGTGAAGGTCAAACTGAAACTATAAAAGATAGTCCACAGAGATGGAGGAATATGATTAGGATAGCTTTGGGTCAGTCTAAAATGGTCAGTAGACCAATTGCTGGAATATTACATATAATTGTTTATTTAGGTTTTATAATTATAAATATTGAACTAATAGAGATAGTAATTGATGGTATTTTTGGTACGCACAGAATATTTTCATCAATTGGAGTTTTATACGGTATTTTAATTGGTTTATTTGAAATTTTTGCCGTTCTAGTTTTGATTGCTGTATTGATATTTTGGACAAGAAGAAACTTGACCCGACTCAAAAGATTTTATGAAACAAAAATGATGGGTTGGCCAAAGTTAGATGCAGATCTAATATTATACTTTGAAATAGTATTGATGAGTTTATTTCTACTCATGAATGCTGCCGATGCAGAATTTCAGAACATGAATAACGGAAATCTAATAAGTGGTTTAATATATCCATTTTTTGAAGGTTTTTCATTAGAAACTCTGCATATACTTGAAAGATCTTTTTGGTGGTCACATATCGTTGGAATTCTAATTTTTCTAAACTATTTATACTACTCAAAACATTTGCATATAATTCTTGCATTTCCAAACACCTTTTACGGTTCACTTGAAAATAGTGGTAAACTGAATAATATGAAATCAGTTACCAATGAGGTAAATATTATGATGGGTAAAACTTCTGAACCTGATACATTGGATGATATTAACTTTGGAGCATCTGATGTCAAAGATTTAACTTGGCTTCAGTTACTAAATGCTTATTCATGTACAGAATGTGGTAGATGCACAAGCTCATGTCCCGCCAATATTACAGGAAAGAAACTTTCTCCCAGAAAAATAATGATGGATGTCAGGGATAGAATTGAAGAAGTGGGAAGAAATATAGATAAAAATGGGTCATTTAAAGACGATAACAAAAATTTATTAGGAGATTATATATCAAAAGAAGAATTATGGGCGTGCACCTCATGTAATGCTTGTGTAGAAGAATGCCCAATAAGCATCAATCCATTATCAATAATTATGGATATGAGAAGACATTTAATCATGGAAGAATCATCAGCTCCTAATGAGTTAAATAATATGATGAATAATATTGAGAACAATGGTGCTCCATGGCCATATAATCAGCAAGATAGACTAAATTGGAATGAATAAACATTATGAATAAAGACGAAATAGAAAGAATTTTACACGAAAAAGTTGAGTCAGGAAAAAAAATAAGTCCGGTCCTGCCCGATGGAATTAAAAATTATTTGATTGATATTGACGGAACTATAACTGATGATGTTCCAAATGAAGAACCTGAAAGGATGGCAACATGCTTACCATTTGATGATGCACTCAATACATGTAACCGATGGTATGATGAAGGTCATATGATATGTTTTTTTACTTCAAGAGTTGAGGAGCATAGAAAAGTTACTGAAGAATGGCTGAAAAAATATGGGTTTAAATATCACTCATTACTAATGGGAAAACCTCGAGGTGGAAATTATCATTGGATAGATAATCATTTAGTTAAAGCTACTAGATATAATGGTACTTTTGGAGATTTAGTTAGAAAAGAAGTAACTATCGAGGTTTTTAAAGATGAGTAAACTAAAAATTAAAACAATTGAAGATTTTCAAAGTGAGGGTACTTCACCTGAAATTTTATTTTGGGTTGGTTGTGCTGGTAGTTTCGATGATAGAGCTAAAAGAATAACAAAGGCTTTTGTGAAGATTTTAAATTCTGCAAATATAAGTTTTGGGGTATTAGGAAAGGATGAATCATGTACCGGTGATCCAGCTAAAAGAGCAGGTAATGAGTTTTTATTTCAAATGCAAGCTATGACCAATATTGAAACTCTAAATTCATTTGAAATAAAAACCATTGTTACAACATGTCCTCATTGTTTTAATACTTTAAAGAATGAGTATCCCAGTTTAGGTGGTAATTATGATGTTTATCACCATACTCAATTTATTAATAAACTTCTTTCAGATGGAAGGTTCTCGATCAAGGGAGGATCATATAAAGGAAAAAAAATCACATATCACGACCCTTGTTTTCTCGGTAGAGCAAATAAAGAATATAATGCACCTCGTAACCTAATAAAAAAACTTGATGCCGAATTATCAGAACTAAAGAGATGTAAATCAAAGGCACTTTGTTGTGGTGCTGGAGGGGCTCAAATGTTTAAGGAATCAGAAAAAGGAAAAACAGAAATAAATATTGAACGTGCTCAAGAAATAAAAGAGAATACTTCAAAAATAGTAGCTACTGGATGCCCATTTTGCAATACAATGTTAACCGATGGCACAAAGTCGTTTGAGGATAATAAAAAAGTTGAAGTTTTAGACATAGCGGAACTTATTGTCAAAGCAAAGGATTTATAATCATGATAGTTAATTTTAAATCGCTTAATAAAAACTCAAGGGTTTGGATTTTCCAATCACTAGATTTTATTGATGATCGAGTAGTTGAAGTGATCAAAGAAAAAATAAGCTTATTTCTAAATGAATGGAAATCCCATCAAAAAGATTTTAAATCATCCTTTGAAATTAGATATAACACGTTTATAATAGTTGCTGCAGATGAAAGTAATTTAGTTTCAGGGTGCTCAATTGATTCACTTGTTAACTTTATTAAAAATTTGGAAACATCATTTGATTTGAAATTACTGGATAAATTACATGTCAAATACATTGAAAACGGAAAAATTATTACCAAACATCTAAATCAATTTAAAATCCAATGTCAAAGCCTTGGAGAAAATGAAAATTTAATTGTTTTTAATAATTTGGTAAAAGATATAAATGAATTAGAAAATGATTGGAAAGTTGACATCAGAAATAGTTGGCATAATAGATATATTAAATGATTAGACTATTTATATTATTTGTTTTACTATTAAGTGTTCAAAAGCTTAGTTCTCAAACTGTTGACCCATTAATTTCAGAAGATTTTCTTGATCAGGAAAAATGGGTAGACTCTATTTACAATAAACTCTCATTAGATGAGAAAATTGGACAGTTGTTTTTTGTACAGGCAACAGCAAAAAACAAAAATAATTCTGAGAAAATTCTTAATAATATTAAAAATTTTAAAATTGGTGGTTTAATATTTTCAACTGGTCATCCTTCAATACAAGTAAATCTAACTAATAAATACCAAAGTGTTTCAGAAATACCCTTAATTATAAGTATGGATGCTGAATGGGGAGTAGGAATGAGATTAGATTCGGTTCCAAAGTTTCCTTGGAATATGAGTTTGGGTGCTATTAAAAATGATTTACTTATTGAAAAAATAGGCTCGGGAATAGGGAATCAATTTAATAGACTAGGAATTCATATGAATTTTGCTCCTGTAATCGATATTAACACTAATTCTAAAAATCCAATCATAGGAAATAGATCTTTTGGTGAAAATAAAATGAATGTGTCAGATAAAGGAGTTAGTTTCACAAAAGGTATTCAGTCAAAAAATATATTGGCTACCGCAAAACACTTTCCTGGTCACGGTGACACCTCAAAAGACTCTCATTTGACTTTACCAACAATAAATTTTGAAGAGAAAAGAATAAAACAAGTAGAATTATATCCGTTTAAAAAATTAATCGAAAATAGATTATCTGCCATCATGATTGCCCACTTGAATGTTCCTTCTTTGGAGAAAGAGAAAATGCTTCCTTCAACATTATCAAAAAATATAATTGAAAACATCTTAATTAAAGAGCTTGATTTTAATGGCTTAATTATTACCGATGCCTTAGAAATGAAGGGTGTTTCAGAGTATTCTAAAAAGAATGTAGATCTTATGGCTTTTTTAGCAGGCAATGATATTCTTCTTATGTCATCTGACATATCCGAAGGTATAAAGTCTATAAAAAAATCATTTAGGAAAGGAAAGATTAGTGAAGAAAGACTAGCAAGATCAGTAAAAAAAATATTAAAAGCGAAATACAAGGTTGGTTTAAATAATTATAAATCAGTTGAAACCATAAACCTTATTGATGATCTTAATAATATTTCTGTGACTAATCTTATCAATAAATCAATTGAAAATATACCCACACTTATCAAAAACAACAATAATGTTATCCCGGTTAAATTAGATACTGAAAGCATATTAAATGTACAATTTGGAAATGATGATGGAGCCCTTTTTAATGACTATTTAAATAAGTATGGAAGTATTAGGTCAATAAAGGCCTCAGATATCAGTACAAATAATTTAAATAGTTTGTTAGCTAATCACAAATTATTAATAGTGAGCTTTCATATGAAATCCGATACTCCTTGGGAAAATATGAACAAAAAGTTTTCTTTAAAAGAGCAAGATATACTGAAGACTATTGATGAACACAACAACAAGGTCCTAGCTTCATTTACTAATCCATATGCTCTGTCTCAGATAAATCTAAAATCTTATAATTCTGTAGTGGTCGGTTTTCAAAACAACCACGAATTTCAAAAAATAATTGCTCAACAAATTTTTGGGGCAAAAGAGATTAAAGGAACTTTACCGTTAGTATAGTTTAACTTATTCCACTTATGCTCAGAATCATAATTTTTTTCAGCATATATTTTTCTACCCAAAGCTAGAGTAGAATAAGAGACAAAGGAATTGAAATTATCATCACCTCTTGATAAATTCATGTACTGAGCTACAGGCCCTAGTCCATGAGTTGGATATAAATTTCCTCTACTTTTTGCATAATGATAGGTCCTCCAAGAACCAGTTCCTCTTTTTTCTTCTTTCATTTGAAATCTAAGCTCATGAATATAGGCTGCTTCAGCGTGTAAAAAATCACCAATTATCCCTTTTCTACACATATTTAAATACATTAGTTCATCTCTTCCATAGTTAACATTTTCCATCATCATGCAGTGCTTTCTTGTTTTTTCAGAAGTATTAACTATATCCCATAAATCTTCGATGGTTGTTGCCATTGGAACTTCAAGAAATGCATGAGCCCCATTTTTCATAGTTTCAATTGCCATTGGAGCATGATTATCCCAATTTGTTGAAATAAATACTGCATCAGGTTTAACTTCTTTCAACATAGCTCTCCATTTGTTTTCATCTCCCGAATAAATAGCTATATTTTTATGTCTATTACCCCCTCCTATGTCTTTACATAAATTATATGATTTCATCGCTAAATCTTTATATAAATCACTAATTGCAACCACTTCTGTTCCTTCAATTGCCGCAATTTGTTTAGCATGTGCACTTCCTCTCGCTCCAACTCCTATAAATGCAACTTTAACTACATTGATTTTTGGAGCAGCAAAATCACCCATGTATTGTGAATTATTTTTTAAATAATCATATGGCTTTTCAGAATCTGATAAGTTTATTCCATGTGATTTTAATCCAAATAACATAGCTGATGCTGAACTTAATTTTAAAAAATCTTTTCTTTTCATAATGTGTAATAACTTAATCCTTTATAAACTTCTTCATAAAGCGGAACAATTTTATGAACATCAAAATCCTCTGCTCGCTTTCTTGCATTAATCTTAAATTTTTCCATAATATTTTGATTAGACAAAATCATAATGGAGTCATTTATCATTTTTTCAACATCTCCAATATTACTCATTAAACCAGAAAAATTATCAATATTGACTTCAGGTATTCCTCCTGTATTAGTGGAAATTACCGGAACATTTGCAGCCATTGCTTCAAGAGCTGATAGTCCAAAACTTTCGATTTCAGAAGGTAAAATAAATAAATCACTAAAGGATAATATTTTATTAGTCTCATCGCTTTTTCCAAAAAATATTACTTTATCCTTAATCCCTAATTTCCTTGCTTTTTTTTCAGCCTTATTTTTTTCCGGTCCTTCACCTATCATTAATAATTTTGATGGAACTTGTTTCTGTATTCCGTTAAATATTTCAAGAACATCCATAATTCTTTTGACTTTCCTGAAATTACTAACATGTGTTATTATTTTATGATTTTTATTAAATAAATTCTTCTTTGATGGATTTCCATTATATTTTTCAAGATTTACAAAATTTGGTATTACCTGGATTGATTTATCAATATTAAATAAGGATAACGTGTCAGTCTTGAGACTTTCAGAGACAGCCGTCACATAATCTGAATTATTAATGCTAAACTCTACTGCTGTTTTATATGAGGGATTACTCCCAACTAAAGTAATATCAGTTCCATGTAATGTTGTTACAACTGGCACATCAATATTTTGTGCCTTAAGCATTTGTTTAGCCATTAGTGCAGCATATGCATGGGGAATTGCATAATGAACGTGTAGTATATCAATTTTATATTTTTTAACTATTTCTACAAGTCTAGAAGAAAGTGCAAGTTCGTAGGGAGGATAATGGAAAAGCGGATAATTAGGAACATCAACCTCGTGAAAATGAACTTTATTGCTATAAAGTTCTAGTTTAACTGGCTGATTATAAGTAATAAAATGTATTTCATATCCTTTTTTTGATAATTCAATTCCTAATTCTGTAGCTAAAACTCCACTACCTCCGAAAGTTGGGTAACAAACTATACCTATAATCATAACTTAGTTATTAATTGAGTTATATATAATTTCCTGAATTTTACTTCTAATATTTTCTTTTACTAGATTAGATTTACCTGCCGATTCACCAGTTGGGTAAGACCTATTAGATAAAAATACATATATAATTTCTTGATCAGGATCAGCCCATGCAAATGTGCCTGTCCATCCAGAATGTCCAAAACTATTCATCGAAACGCATCCACATGTGGGTCCATCATCCTCTAATTGTGGTTTGTCAAAACCAACTCCTCTTCTGTTATCTTCATCACAATAATAACAATTATTAAATAAATTAATTGTTTCAGCTTTTAAAATCTGATTATTGCCATAATTACCATTTTGGATATACATCTGCATTACTTTTGCCACATTTATAGCATTGCCAAATAACCCTGCGTGTGTGGAAATTCCACCAAACATCGCTGCCGCCATATCATGTACATAGCCGTTTATTTCTCTATACCTAAAGTATTCGTCTATTTCAGTTGGAGCAATATTTTTAGTTGAATATTTTAATGCGGGATTATAAGTTAGATCTATTCCTAGTT
>CACLPI010000007.1 GCA_902608795.1 uncultured Bacteroidota bacterium | reverse complement strand
GGTGCACTAAGAAGTGCTTTTTTAATTAAGTTAGATTTAGATAAGACAGTCTTTATAGCAACTACTGTAGTAATTTCATTTTTTGTTGATCTAACCAGAATTGGGGTATATTTTTCCAACATAAAGGGTTTTGAAATATCAAATTATATAGTACTTGGTCTTGTGGCAATCCTTTCTGCAGTAGCAGGGTCATTTTTAGGTTTCAAATCTTTAAAAAAGGTTACTCTAAATTACATTAGAAATTTAGTTGCAATTATGATTTTATTAATTGCATTTTTATTATTATTGGGGATATTATAGTCTTTTATGGAATGGGAAAAATTATTGTCTTTGAAAAGACATGGAGATGAATTTAAAAGAAAAAGAATTGAACAGGATGAAACAAGACTTGGATTCGAGGTTGACTATGATCGAATTATTTTTTCTTCTGAGTTTAGAAGTCTACAGGATAAGACTCAAGTAGTTCCATTTTCACAGGGAGATTTTGTGCATACAAGGCTTACACATAGTTTGGAAACTAGTGTAGTGGGAAGATCACTGGGGAGAAAAGTTGGAGTAGAGATTTTAAAAAAATACCCACATTTAAAAAATAAATTTGGATACCAATCAAATGATTTTGGTGCTATAGTAGCCTCAGCTTCATTGGCACATGATATTGGTAATCCTCCTTTTGGTCATTCAGGTGAAAAATCAATTGGTCAGTATTTCATTTCTGGCCCTGGAAAAAAATTCAAGAATATTTTAAATGAAAAGGAATTTCAAGATTTATGTGATTTTGAAGGTAATGCAAATGGATTTAAAATTTTAACACAATCTCGTCCTGGAAGAGAAGGAGGCCTAAGACTAAGTTATGCAACTCTTGGAACATTTGTAAAATACCCCAAAGAATCACTTCCAGTAAAGCCTTCCTCAAATATTTCCGATAAGAAATATGGCTTTTTCCAAAACGAAAAAAATACATATGTTGACATTGCCAATGAGCTTGGATTATTAAAAGATGATGGAGGATATAATCGACATCCGTTAACTTTTTTGGTAGAAGCCGCTGATGATATATGTTACACTATAATTGACTTTGAAGATGGTATTAATCTCGGGTTGGTGCAAGAGGATTATGCTTTAGAATATTTGATAAATCTTGTAAGGGATTCGATTAATACTGAAAAGTACAATACTTTAAATAATACAATTGACCGAGTAAGTTATCTCAGAGCGTTATCGATTAACACATTAATAAATGAGGCAGTACAAATATTTATAGAAAATGAAGATGATATTTTGAGTGGTAATTTTCACGTATCTCTATTGAAAAAAAGCAAGTATAAACCTCAAATTTCAGACATAATTAAAATCAGTGTTGAGAAAATTTATGAATCAAAGGAAGTAATTGAAAAGGAGGTAGCTGGTTACAATATTATTAATAAACTTTTAGACACTTTTATTTCATCAGTGAATCGATATTATGAGGGAAATCAAACTAGTTATGATGATCTAATTTTAAAATTATTACCTTCAACTACGAATTTAAATCATGATAATCTTTATTCTCGATTACTTGAGATTTGTCATTATGTGGCTTCACTTTCTGACAGAAAAGCTTTAAATATTTATAATAAAATTACCGGTGTTGAATACCAATAGAAGTCTATGAAAATTGAATTTGATGACAATTATTTTATGAGCAAAGCAATTGATGAGGCAAAAATTGCTTTATCAAAAGGGGAGGTGCCTGTAGGTGCGGTAATTGTGGCTGACAATAAAATTATAGCAAGAGCCCACAACATGGTTGAAGCTTTAAACGATGTTACTGCCCACGCAGAAATATTAGCAATAACTTCAGCATCCAATTACATAGGCGGAAAGTATTTAGAAAACTGCTCTATCTATGTTACCTTGGAGCCATGTCAAATGTGTGCAGGTGCATTATACTGGAGCAGAATTTCAAAAATTTATTTCGGCGCCGACGATCCCAAAAGAGGCTTCAAAAAATTAGGAACCAAACTTCATCCAAAGACTAAAGTATATGGTGGAATACTTCAAAATGAATGTAAAGAGATGCTTGAAAAGTTTTTTATTTCAAGAAGAAATTTAAATTAGAGATCACTATTCTCCCTAAATCTTTTAAGGTTCTCACTATTCAAGTAGTAGTCATCCATCTTTTTATCTTTCCATCGATGATACGAGAATAAAGGGAAAACAATAAAAAATAAAATTAGAACTCCAAAGCCAATATACTTTTGAAAATTTTCAGATTCGGTAAGTAATCCAAAAAGAATTAATGACACTGAAATTGTGAAAAATATAAATATTATTTTGTTCACTTTTCTATGATCTCTTCTTTAGATTAATTTCTTTTAACTGCTCATCTGAAATTGAGGATGGAGAGTCTATCATTATATCTCTACCTGAATTGTTTTTTGGAAAAGCAATGAAATCACGAATAATTTCATTTCCACCCATAATCGCAACTAGTCTATCTAGTCCAAATGCAATTCCTCCATGAGGTGGCGCACCATATTCAAATGCATTCATTAAAAAGCCAAATTGTTTATCAGCTTCTTCTTTTGTAAAGCCAAGACAATCAAACATTTTTTGTTGAATTTTCTTGTCATGTATTCTAATAGATCCACCGCCAATCTCATTTCCATTTAACACCAAATCATATGCATCTGCACGAACGGCAGATGGATCAGAACCAATCAGATCAATTTGATCGGATTTTGGAGATGTGAAAGGATGGTGCATTGCGTGATATGTTTTTGTTTCTTCATCCCAATGAAGTAATGGGAAGTCAACAACCCAAAGTGGTTTAAACTCTTCAGGATCTTTTAGGTTTAATTCATCAGCTAAATGAACCCTTAAAGCCCCAAGCTGAGTTCTAACTTTTTCTTTATCCCCACTTAGAATAAATAAAATATCTCCTTTATTACCGCCTGATTTTTCTGACCAACTTTTCAAATCTGATTGATCATAAAATTTATCCACTGATGATTTAAAAGATCCATCATCTTGAATTCTCATGTACGCAAGTCCACCAGCTCCAATTTGCGGTCTCTTAACCCATTCGGTATATTTATCAATATCTTTTCTCGTAAAACTATTTCCTCCTTTAATAACAAAACCAACAACTAACTCAGCATTATTAAATACATTAAAGTCTTTATGTTGGGTAACATCATTTAATTCTACGAAAGTCATATCATACCTAAGGTCAGGTTTATCTGTCCCATATTTTTGAATGGCATCATCATATGTCATTACAGGAAATTTATCAAGATTAATTTTCTTAACCGCTTTGAATATATATTTAACTAAATTTTCAAAAGTGGTTAGGATTTCATCTTGGTCAACAAATGCCATTTCACAATCAATCTGAGTAAATTCAGGCTGTCGATCTGCTCTTAAATCTTCATCTCTAAAACACTTGACGATTTGGAAATATTTATCCATACCAGCAACCATCAAAAGTTGTTTGAAGGTTTGTGGCGATTGTGGAAGTGCATAAAATTGCCCTGGATTCATCCTTGATGGAACAACAAAATCTCTAGCACCTTCTGGTGTTGATTTTATTAAATATGGAGTTTCGATTTCGATAAAAGAATTGTCCGACAAATATTTTCTGACCTCTTGAGTTATTTCATGTCTAAGGATTAAATTATTTTTTACCGGATTTCTTCTAATATCCAAATACCTATACTTCATTCTTAATTCTTCACCACCGTCTGATTCATCTTCGATTGTAAATGGAGGTGTAATGGATGTATTTAATATTTTTAAATCTGTGACTAAAACCTCAATCTCACCAGTATCTATTAAAGAATTTTTTGAGGCTCTTTCAATAACATTTCCTTTGATATTTATTACAAATTCTCTACCCAAAGTTTTTGCTAGCTCTATAACATCAGCTGGTGTTCTTTCTTGATCAAAAATTAGCTGGGTAATACCATAACGATCTCTAAGATCAACCCACATAATAAAACCTTTATCACGGATTTTTTGAATCCATCCTGAAAGTTCAACTTGTTTCGTTAAATCATTAATCCTTAATTCACCACAATTATGAGATCTATACATTGCAATCGCTTCTGCTCACAAATTTAGTAAGATATTATTATAATTTTCTTCTACAGTGAATTAATTGATACAAATTTTAAAAAAGTAGCTTTCAATTATCATATATCTAGTATTTTTGTAAAATGTTAACCGTAGAGGAATATCGCTCAGGATTTTTATTATACTTAGAGAATTTTAAGTCACCAACAAATCCCGAAAATTTATATGAACCTGTTACTTATATTCTGGGGTTAAAGGGAAAAAGAATTAGACCAATTCTTACATTACTTACATGTGATATTTTTAACGATAATCATAAATCTGCCCTTGATGCTGCACTAGCAGTTGAGGTTTTTCATAATTTTTCATTGGTTCATGATGATATTATGGATGAGGCTCCAATCAGAAGGGGTAATCAAACCGTACATAAGAAATGGGATTTAAGTACCGCGATATTATCTGGAGATGTAATGTTAATTCTAGCTTATCAACTTTTTGAAAATTATTCAGGTGATACATTTGTTTCTTTAGCAGAGCTATTTAGTAAAACGGCCATTGAGGTATGTGAGGGGCAACAAATGGATATTGATTTTTCTAAAAAGGTAGATGTATCAGCAGAAGAATATTTAACGATGATTGAACACAAAACTGCTGTTTTAATCGGTGCATCAATGAAGATGGGAGCAATTGTAGCAGGAGCTTCTGAAAAAGATCAAAATAATATTTATGAATTTGGAAAAAATTTAGGTTTAGCTTTTCAAATTCAAGATGATTTTTTAGATACCTATGGAGAAGAAGAAAAGTTTGGAAAAAAAATAGGCGGAGATATTCTTGAAAATAAAAAAACCTTACTTTTTATCAGAGCTAAACAATTACTAAACCCTATTGACAGCGAAAATCTAAAAAAATTATATTCTTCAAAATTTACTGATGATTTAAATAAAATTTCTGAGGTTAGAAGATTATTTGAAAAATGTAATATTCCTGAAATAATATCCGCCGAAATAGAGAATTTTACTAATATTTCATTAAAAACATTAGACGAATTAGAAATAAGTCGTGAAAAGAAAGATTTTTTACGTGATTTTGCTAATTCTCTGATGAAAAGGAACATTTAAAATATATATATTATTTACATTTGTTAAGTAAATTAAACTAAGTGGACAATTTTTCTTTTTTAAATGCTGCTCATGCAGGATACTTTTCTGACCTTTATGATCAATATCTAAAAGATCCTGATTCGTTAGAACCAAGTTGGAAAGCTTTTTTTCAGGGTTACGACTTTGCCAACAGCGACTTCCTTAAAGATGAAATTTTAGATGGTATAAGTCCTCAAATTCCGGATCACGTTCAAAAAGAATTTAAGGTGATAAATTTAATTAATGGATATAGGTCAAGGGGACATCTATTTACAAACACCAATCCTGTAAGAGAAAGGAGAACATATACACCCACTCTTTCGATCGAAAATTTTGGTTTAAGTGAGGATGATTTAAAAACTACATTTAACGCAGGTGAAATAATAGGGCTGGGGCCTCAACCATTAAGTGTAATTATTTCACACATTGAAGATATATATTGCCAAAGTATTGGGGTTGAATATATGTACATTAGAAAACCCGAAATCATTTCATGGATTCAACAAAAACTTAATATTAATAATAATCAGCCAAAGTTTTCTGCCTTTCAAAAGAAAAAATTAATGATAAAACTTGTTGAAGCAGTTTCTTTTGAAAACTTTCTCCACACAAAGTATGTGGGTCAAAAAAGATTTTCATTGGAGGGAGGCGAATCATTAATTCCTGCCCTAGATATCTTAATTGAAGAGGCTGCTGTAAAGGGTGTAGAGGAGTTTGTAATGGGTATGGCTCATAGGGGAAGACTAAGTACACTTGTAAATATTTTTGGCAAATCAGCAAAAAGTGTTTTTAGTGAATTTGAGGGAAAAGATTATGAAGAGATAATCTTTGATGGTGATGTCAAATATCATCTTGGATGGACTAGTAAAAGGGTCACAGCAAATAATAAAAAAATAAACTTAAATATTGCTCCGAATCCTTCTCACCTAGAAACAGTTGGCTCTGTTGTCCAAGGAATATCAAGATCTAAACTTGATAAGTATTATGAAAATGACTCTTCCAAGGTACTACCGATTATTGTTCACGGAGATGCAGCAATTGCAGGCCAAGGATTAGTTTATGAATTAGTTCAAATGGCTAGGTTGGAAGGATATGAAACAGGCGGTACAATTCATATTGTTGTAAATAATCAAGTTGGCTTTACAACTAATTACTTAGATGGAAGGTCTAGCACCTATTGTACTGATGTCGGAAAAGTTACTCTTTCACCAGTTTTACATGTTAATGCAGATGATGTTGAGGCGGTTGTTCATGCTGTATTATTTGCATTAGACTTTAGGCTTGAGTTTAAAAGAGATGTTTTTATAGACCTGTTAGGATATAGAAAATATGGTCATAATGAGGGGGATGAACCAAGATTTACTCAGCCTAAGCTTTACAAGCTGATTTCAAAACATCCAAATCCTAAAAATATATATGCCTCTAAATTGATAGCCAAGTCATTGATGACTGATGAAGAAATTAAAAAAGTAGAATCTGATTATAAGCTTAAGTTGGAAGATCAATTACAAGACTCGAAGAAGAGCGAAAAAACAAGAATCACAGATTTTATGAGTGATGAGTGGTCTGATTATGAAAGTATCAAAAACCTGCAGATGAATTGGGGGGAGATAATGGTTAAGCCAGTGGACACCACGTACCCCAGACTTAAACTTGATAAAATAACAGAGGTAATTTCAAACTTACCCTCAGATAAAAAATTTATCAATAAAATAAAAAAACTTGTAAATAACAGAAAGGTGATGTATGATAATGACATGCTTGACTGGTCAATGGCAGAGCATTTGGCGTACGGGAGTTTATTAGAGGAGGGCTATAGTGTCAGGATTTCTGGTCAAGATGTAGAGAGAGGAACCTTTTCCCACAGACATGCAATAGTTAAGGTTGAAGAAAGTGAAGAGGAGATTTCACTTTTAAATAATATAAATGATACGCAAGGAAAATTTACAATCTACAACTCTTTGTTATCAGAATACGGAGTTCTTGGTTTTGAATATGGATATGCTATGGCGGACCCAAAGTCTTTAACAATATGGGAAGCTCAATTTGGAGATTTTAGTAATGGAGCTCAAATTATTATTGATCAATATCTTTTTTCTGGTGAGGCTAAATGGAAAACTCAAAACGGTTTAGTTTTATTTTTACCTCATGGTTATGAAGGTCAAGGTGCTGAGCACTCATCTGCTCGAATGGAAAGATATTTACAGCTTTGTGCAAAGGATAATGTCTTTGTAGCAAATTGTACAACACCTGCAAATATGTTTCATATTTTGAGAAGACAATTAAAAGCAAATTATAGAAAACCATTAATTATTTTTACTCCTAAAAGTTTATTAAGACACCCAAAGGTTCACTCAACTGTTGATGAATTTGTCAATGGAGAATTTAATTTATTAATTGATGATGATATTGTTGATTCTGAAAATGTTAATAGCTTGGTTTTTGTTTCGGGTAAATTCTATTACGATATTTTAGAAGAAAGGGAAAAACTTGGAAGAAATGATGTAGCAATCGTAAGACTAGAACAATTATTTCCGTTGCCAAAAGAACACATTAAGTCAATTATTAAAAAATATAAAAATGCTGATGATATTGTATGGGCTCAAGAAGAACCAATTAATATGGGTTCGTATTCACACTTATTAATAAACTTAAAAGAAGCAAGAGATTTCAGAGTTGCAGCCAGAAGATTTTATTCAGCAACCGCCGCCGGTAGTTCTGCAAGATATTCAAAAAGACATAAGGAGGTTATTGATAATGTTTTTGATAAAAACAAACACAATCAAATCCCACAATAGTAGCATTTTGATTAATAAATTTTCTAAAATATTATTTTTCTCATTATGATTTAAATGGGTTTATTAATTAAAAGTATAAAATGAAAAGCACGTATATCCCTTTTATAATATTTTTGTTTTTGTATTTCTTTCCTCAAGCTCAATCTGTTGAAAAAGAGATTGATTTTGATAAGGACCAAATGGATAAAATTATATCGAGTTTTGGAGAAAATAATTTTATGGGTAATATATCACTCTTTGAAAATGGAAATCAAATTTATAACAATTCGACGGGATACAAAGACAGAAAAAATGAAACCCTTATAGACGAAAAAACAAGATTTAGGATTGGTTCAATCTCCAAAATTTTTACAGCTGTGATGATTATGCAATTGATTGAGGAAAACAAGCTCGATTTAGAATCAAGTTTGTCTGAATTTATTCCACGTGTTAAATTATCAGATCAAATTACAATTGAACAACTCTTGTCACACAAAAGTGGTATTTTTAATTATACAGAACTAAAAGATTATTATAATTTTCATCAAGACACGCTTAATCTACAAGAAATAGTAGATAAATTTAATATTAAAAGAAGAAAATTTAAACCTGGAAAAAAATATCAATATTCAAATTCCAATTATGTTTTGTTAACCCTAATTTTAGAGCAAATTGAACAAGATAATTACGGAAATATTTTAAAGAAAAAAATATTAGAACCCTATCAGCTTAATAATACTTACTGTTGTGATAATAAATACCTAGATGATGATGCAAAATCATATTATTTTGTAAAGAATAATTGGATAGATGCTGAGAATAGTAATTTGGAAATAGCTAGTGGTGCTGGTGGAATTACATCAAATGGATACGATGTCAATAGATTTTTAAGCTTATTATTTTCAAATCAAATTCTGAGTAAAAAAAGTGTAAACTTAATGAAGTTGAACACGTTAAATTTTGAATATGGATTAGGTTTAGATCCTATTCCGTTTTTTAATATTATTGGAGTTGGTCATGATGGCAGAATTGATGCTTTTTTATCATATTCTTATTATTTTGAACAGGGCAACCTGTCACTAACTTATTTATCAAACATATATAGAAATGATATAAATAATTTGTTAATCAGAATTCTTTCAAATTACTATAAGCTAGACTACTCTGATATAAGTTCCTATGAAAAACATGAAATTAATTATGATGATTTAAAGAGCTTTTCAGGTCATTATTTCAAAAGAAAATTATTTTCCTCAGCAAAAATTCAAATCATTAATAAAGAAAATAAAACATTGAGAATTAAGGTCTTTGGTAACGGAATTGATGAAATGGAATTTGGAATACATGCAATATCAAAAAACAGATTCATTAGTGAAATTTTAGGAATTGAAGTTGTATTTGACATAGAAAATAGTAATCTAATTGCTATATTAGGAGACGGAGAAGAACATAAGTTTAAAAAAAGAAAATAATAGTCGACATATGATTTTAGAAATGAAAATACCATCCCCTGGTGAATCAATTTCAGAAGTTGAAATTGCAGAGTGGTTGGTAACAGATGGTGAGTATGTCGAAAAAGATCAAATTATTGCCGAAATAGACAGTGATAAAGCGACTCTTGAATTACCAGCCGAACAGTCTGGTTCTATCACATTAAAAGCTGAGGAAGGAGATGTGGTTCAGGTAGGCCAGGTTGTATGTCATATTGACACATCAGTTGAAGGTATTTCTAAAGATAAGCCCTTAAAAAATGAAAAAAAACCACAAGAAAATGTTGAAGTAGAAGTTGAAGTAGATAATTCTAAATCAGATTTACTAAGTCCTGCTGCGAGAAAAATTGCAGATGAAAAAAATATTAATCTAAATGAAATAAAAGGTACCGGTAAGGATGGGAGAATCACCAAGCAAGATGTGCTTCTGGGTAAGCCTGCTATGGGTAATGTAACTAGTTCAAATAGAGCAGATAATAGGAGTAAACTATCAATGCTGAGAAGAAAAGTTGCTGAACGACTAGTATCAGTTAAGAATGAGACTGCAATGCTTACCACCTTTAACGAGGTAGATATGTCTGCAATATTTGAATTAAGAAAAAAATATAAAGAAAAGTTTAAAGAAAAGCATGGTGTTAATCTTGGTTTTATGTCTTTTTTCACCCTAGCTAGCGTTCGAGCTCTTCAGGAATTTCCAGCTGTTAATTCTATGATTGATGGCTCTGAGATGATTTCTTACAATTATTGTGATATAAGTATTGCTGTTTCTGGCCCCAAAGGATTAATGGTGCCAGTGATTAGAAGTGCCGATGAACTTAAATTCAAAGGAGTTGAATTAGAAGTTAAAAGACTTGCTGAGAGAGCAAGAGATGGTCAAATAACAGTGGATGAAATGACAGGAGGTACTTTTACAATTTCTAACGGGGGTGTTTTTGGCAGTATGCTTTCAACTCCAATTATCAACCCTCCCCAGAGTGCAATTTTAGGTATGCATAATATTGTTGAGAGGCCTATTGCAGTTAATGGAAAAGTTGAAATCAGACCAGTAATGTACCTGGCTCTTTCATATGATCACAGAATAATTGATGGTAGGGAAAGTGTAGGTTTTTTAGTTCACATTAAAGAGGCTCTTGAAAACCCAATAGAAATCCTAATGAATAATAAAATTGAAAAAGCTTTAGAGCTTAGTTAATTTAATAATGAGTTTTACCGACACTCATACCCACTTATATCTTGAGCAATTTAAAGATGATTTAGACACTGTAATAGAGAATGCTATTTCTAGTGGCGTTAATAGATTGTTTTTTCCTGCAATCAATTCTAATTACACTGATTTAATGCTTGATTTAAAAAAAAAATACCCAGAAAATATTTTTTTAATGTCTGGCTTACACCCTTGCTATGTTTCGTCAAATTATCTTAAAGAAATTAAGCATGTTGAAAAGATTATAAATTCTAATGAAATTATTGCTGTTGGAGAGATCGGAATTGACCTTTACTGGGAAAAGAAAAATTTAGACATTCAAATTAAAGCTTTTGAAGCACAAATAGGTATTGCCAATGACCACGATTTACCAATCGTGATTCATTGCAGAGAATCCTTTGATGAGATTTATGATATTTTGATAAAAAATGAAGTTAAAAATGGTGGAATTTTCCATTGCTTCTCTGGAAATTT
Organism: uncultured Bacteroidota bacterium; assembly: GCA_902608795.1. Taxonomy (GTDB): domain Bacteria; phylum Bacteroidota; class Bacteroidia; order Flavobacteriales; family Flavobacteriaceae; genus MED-G13. Next base: position 45,201 of record CACLPI010000007.1, on the reverse strand, counting down.
AGATGAAGCAAAAAAAATATTAGATCTAGGAATGAAACTGGGAATTGGCGGTGTTGTCACTTTTAAAAATGGTAAAATTGATAAATTTTTGAATCAAATCGATATAAGTAATATTGTATTAGAGACTGATTCCCCATATCTATCACCGTCCCCATTAAGAGGCAAAAGAAATGAGAGCGCTAATATTAAATATATTGCAGAAAAACTATGCGATATTTACAACTTATCTTTTCAAGAAATCGCTGATATAACCACTGAAAATTCTAAAAATATATTTGGCGTTTAACTCATTCAAAAATCTTAAATTATATTTTATAATTAATATTTTTTTCATTTTATTTGTTAGCCGTGCTTAGAGAGGTGGCCGAGTGGTCGAAGGCGCACGCCTGGAAAGTGTGTATACATCAAAAGTGTATCGAGGGTTCGAATCCCTTCCTCTCTGCTAACCCTAATTCAAACTTAAAACTCACTCATTGGATTGATAATTAATTGTTTCTATAAATAAATGGAAATTGACAAATTAATACGTGCAATTAAAAAGATAACCCCTGAAACAAAACCAAAATGGGGAAAAATGAATGCTACTCAGATGGTTTGGCATTGCAAAAAATTTATAATTTTTTATCAAAATGAAAAAAATTATCCTCCTAATTTAAGGACTAAAACATTAGGTTATATGCATATGTTTTTTTTAAGACATATTATAAAATGGGACTATGACAAATATCCGAAAAATACACCAACACTAAAATTTTTTGATCCGGCTAAGGCAAACGATGTAGATTTAGAAGATGAAAAAAAAGAACTTATAAAAAGATTAAAAATGGTAAATGAATATGACCAAGAATTTATAGTAAATACTATGCATGGAAAAGTTAAAAGAGATACTTTTAAAGAAGTTGTTAGGGGGCACACATCTTTTCATTTGAAACAGTTCGGGGTGCTGTAATTTAATTTGAAATTTTATATTTAAATATCTGTCCTTTTTCTCCTTTACTGATTATTTTAATTATGTGATATATTTTTATATCTTTAACACACTAAAATATTAAATAAAAAAAGATGAAAAGATCATTTAGTTTATTGACAATATTATCCTTAATATTTGTTCAATCAATTCAATCGTTTCCAATACAAGATGAAATGGAGATGATGGAGCAGGATTCAGTTAATACAACTGACGTAGTTGAAATGGAAGAACCTGTCATGCAAGAACCTCTTGAAGAGGAGAAGTTAAACTTTCACCAGGAACTAAAAAAGAGATTTATCGAGGGTGGTCCTGGTTTTATGGGAATTGTTTTACTATGTCTAATTCTTGGATTGGCCATTGCGATTGAAAGAATCATTTTTTTAAATCTTTCAACTACTACTGATTCAAGTAAACTTACCAGTGATGTTGAGGCTGCCATGAAATCTGGTGGGGTAAGTGCGGCCAAAGAAGTTTGTAGAAATACTCCAGGACCAGTTGCATCAATTTTTTATCAGGGTTTAGACAGGTCAAGTGAAGGAGTTGAGTCAGCAGAAAAAGCTGTAATAGCCTATGGAGGAGTACAAATGGGTCAGCTTGAGAAAAATGTATCTTGGATTTCATTATTTATTGCTCTTGCGCCAATGTTAGGTTTCATGGGAACTGTAATTGGTATGATTCAAGCATTTGACAAAATTGAAGCTGCTGGTGATATGCAACCCTCATTGGTTGCAGGTGGTATTAAAGTAGCACTTCTTACAACTGTATTCGGATTAATTGTGGCGATTATTCTTCAGATTTTTTACAATTACATAATCGCAAAAATTGATAGCATTGTAAATGATATGGAAAATGCCTCAATTGATTTAATGGACATTTTGGTAAATAATCATAAATAATTTTATGAACTATAATATATTTAAATACATAGCCCTCGGATTATCTGCTCTTGGTATTCTTTTTGTTTTACTCATTCTTTCAGAATATATGTTTGGTATTGATATGATTCTATATAATGCATATGTTGTTCTTTTCATCATTATTTCATCTGTATTATACTTTGGAATTAAAAACATGATTAGTAATAAGTCAGATTTGATAACCACTTTAAAGGTTATTGGCTCATTTTTAGCTCTATTTGTTGTTTGCTTTTTGATTGCCTCGGGGGAAGAGACAATGATGAGAGAAGGAAAGATATTATCTGCAATAAGCTCTAAATTTATTGGTGCTGCATTATTTATGTTTTATTCCCTTATAATAATAGCTAGTGGGGCAATGTTGTTTTTTGGATATAAAAACAGAAAATAAATAATTATGGCTAGAAGATCATCACCAGAAGTTAATGCAGGATCAATGGCTGATATTGCCTTTTTGCTATTAATTTTTTTCTTGGTCACAACAACTATTGAAACGGATTCAGGTATAAGCAGAAAACTTCCACCCATGGAAGAGTCTGAAGAAGATGTTGTAATAAAACAAAAAAATATTTTTACTGTTTTATTAAATGGGAAAGATCAACTTCTTGTTGAGGACGAACTAATGGTGTTAGAAGACCTAAGAGAATCTGCCATTGAATTTTTAGATAATGGCGGAGGTACTGGGGATGATGCATGTAATTATTGTAAGGGTAATAAAGATCCAAAGTCGTCTGATAACCCTGATAAAGCAATAATATCATTAAAAAATGAAAGAGAAACCTCTTATGCAACATATATTTCAGTTCAAAACGAATTGGTTGCCGCTTATACACATCTAAGAAATATAAGAGCCGATGAATTGTTTGGTGAAAGTTATTCAGGAATGATGAAAAACTATAAAGATGTTAATTGGCCTGGAAACAGAGAAAAGCTAAAGGAAAATATAAATAGATTAAGAAAGGAGTACCCACAAAAGCTTTCTGAGGTACAATAATTTTAATAAACTATTATGTCAAAATTTAATAAAAAGAAAAAAGGTGATTTACCTGCGGTTAATACTGCCTCGCTCCCTGATATCGTTTTTATGCTCTTATTCTTTTTTATGGTTGCAACTGTGATGAGAGACAATGAACTAAAGATCAAAAATGAATTACCAGCAGCAAATGAGGTTGAGAAGTTAGATAAAAAAGAATTGGTTATGTATATATACGCAGGTAAGCCAAACTTTGGATATCAGTCTAAATTTGGATCTGAGGCTAGAATACAACTTAATGATAAGTTTTCAGAGGTATCCGATATTCCTGCATTCATATATGCTGAAAGGGAATCTAAAAGAGAAGAATTAAGACCATTTTTAACCACTGCTTTAAAGGTTGATAAAGAAACAAATATGGGAATAGTTGGAGATATTAAACAAGAATTGAGAAAAGTTAACGCCTTAAAAATAAATTATACTACGAGAATTGGTGATGTTTCTTTGAATATGCAATAACTAAATTTCTTTTCTAAGTCTTGCAACAGGAATGTTCAGCTGTTCTCTGTATTTTGCTACTGTTCTTCTAGCAATTTTATAACCTTTATCGTTTAAAATTTTTACAAGTTTTTCATCTGTTTCAGGCTTTCTTTTATTTTCATCAGAAATAATTTTTTCAAGTATTTTTTTAATTTCAATAGTTGAGATTTCTTCACCACTAGTTGTCATCATTGATTCACTGAAAAATTCCTTTAAAAGTTTTGTGCCATAAGGTGTGTCAACATATTTGCTGTTTGCAACTCTAGAAATTGTCGAAATATCCATTTCTATTTCATTAGCAATATCTTTTAAAATCATAGGCTTGATTTTCTTTTCATCACCAGAAATAAAATATTCTCTCTGGTAATTCATTATAGCTTGCATAGTTATCATTAAAGTTTGTTGCCTCTGCTTCACTGCATCAATAAACCATTTTGCTGAGTCAAGTTTTTGTTTAATAAATTGTATTGCCTCTTTTTGTGATTTAGTCTTATTCTTTTCTAATTTATATCCTCTTAACATTTCATCATAGTCTTTTGATATATTTAGAAATGGACTATTTCTGTAATTTAGAATTAGGTTTAATTCATTATTTTCTAACGAAATCTTAAAGTCTGGCACTATTTGCTCGATGGGTTTCCCTCCTCCTGAATAAGCGCCCCCTGGCTTTGGATTTAGCTTTGATATTAAAGAAATAACTTCCTTTAACTCTGGTTCGTCTATTGAATATTTATTCATTAATTTTTCAAAATGTTTTTTTGAAAATTGTTCAAATGAGTTTTTAATTATTTCAATAGCCAATTCAACATACTTTGTCTTGTGTTTTTTTTCTAATTGAATTATTAAGCAGTCTTGTAAAGAAAGAGCGCCCACTCCAGCTGGATCAAAATCTTGAACTACCTTAAGTACTTCTTTTAATTCTTTCTGATCTATGAAAATATTTTGTGTAAAAGCAAGGTCATCTATTATTTCCTCAACTTCTAGTCTAATGTATCCTGATTCATCAATACTACCAACAAGGAATTCAGCAATTTTCATCTTTTTTTCGCTTAAGCTTATTGGCTTCAACTGAGATAAAAGATGTTCTGTAAAGGATATTCCGGACGAATAAGGAATATTTTTCTCTTCTTTACCCGAAGAATTATTAGAATTTAATTTATATGCTGGAGTATCATCATAGTTTATATAATCATCAATATTAATATCATCGGATTCAGAATAGTCATCTTGATTTTCTTCCTTATTATCATCACTTGAATTTTGACCTTGCTCAAGAGCTGGATTCTCTTCAATTTCTCTTTGTATTTTTTGTTCAAAATCTAAGGTAGGAAGCTGAATCAACTTCATCAGCTGTATTTGCTGAGGAGATAATTTTTGTGATAATTTTAATTTTAAATATTGTTTCATTTTAATTAAAACTCTGCGTTATGAGGGGTTCTTGGAAAAGGGATTACATCACGAATATTTGACATTCCAGTTGCAAACATTACTAGTCTTTCAAAACCTAGGCCAAAACCAGAGTGAACAGCCGTACCAAATTTTCTCAGATCAGTATACCACCATAATTCTTTTTCATTGATACCTATATCTTTCATTTTTCTCTTTAAATAATCTAATCTTTCTTCTCTTTGTGAGCCCCCTACAATCTCTCCTATTCCTGGAAATAAAATATCCATTGCCCTAACTGTTTTACCGTCTTCATTTAGTCTCATATAAAAAGATTTAATTTTTGCCGGATAATTATAAATTATAACTGGGCATTTAAATTCTTTCTCAACTAAATATCTCTCGTGTTCACTTTGTAAATCACTTCCCCATTCATCAATTATATATTTGAATTTTTTCTTTTTGTTAGGTTTACAATTTTTTAATGTATCAAATGCTTGGTTGTAGGTGATAATTTTGAAATCATTTTGGGTTACAAAATGGAGCTTCTCAATTAAGGTCATCATACTTCTTTCATTTTGTGGTTTTTGCTTTTCTTCAGCTATAAGCCTACTTTCCAAAAATTTCAGATCATCAGTATTATGGTCAATCAAATATGACAAAATATATTTTAAAAAATCCTCTGCAAGTTTCATATTTCCTTCAATATCCATAAATGCAACCTCAGGCTCAATCATCCAGAATTCGGACAAATGTCTCGAAGTATTTGAATTTTCCGCTCTGAATGTTGGCCCAAAAGTGTAAACTTTACCCATCGACATTGCATAGGCTTCAGCTTCAAGTTGACCAGAAACTGTGAGATTTGTTTCCTTCCCAAAAAAATCTTTATTAAAGTCAACCTGTCCATGTTTGTCAAGTGGAGGATTTTTAACATCTAATGTTGAAACCCTAAATTGTTCTCCGGCTCCCTCAGCATCGCTGGCTGTAATTATGGGAGTATGAACATAATAAAATCCATTTTTTTTAAAATACTCATGAATTGCAAAAGACAAATTTGATCGTATCCTCATCACAGCACTAAAGGTATTTGTTCTTGTTCTTAAATGTGCATTTTCCCTTAAAAATTCAAATGAATGTTTTTTTGGCTGAATAGGATATACCTCTGGATTAGATTCCCCTAATATTTCACATTCATCAACCATGATTTCAACACTTTGTTGGGAACCTTGACTTTTAATTACTTTTCCCTTAATATTTAGAGCGGCTCCAGTCGTAATTTTTTTTAAAATTTCCTGATTTGTTTTTTCAAAATCAACGATACATTGTATACTATTTAAGCAAGATCCATCATTTAATGCAATAAATCGATTAGCTCTGAAAGTTCTAACCCATCCAGAAATAGAAACATTTTTATTCAAGTGCTTATGTAAATTTAATATATGATTTATCGAAATATTATTCATTTCAAATTATTTATTCAAATATATGTTTTTGAAAGTTAATATTATAATTCCTCCTGATCTGAAAGAATTTTAATTTTTGGTTCTTTTAGCACCTTTTCATTTGCAATAGATCTTTCCAACGATAAAAGTAATGACGGTAATAATAATAAATTGGAAAGCATTGCAAGAAGAAGGGTTCCAGAAACTAAGGCCCCTAAAGCAACAGTTCCTCCAAAGTTAGAAACAATGAAAACTGAGAATCCAAAAAATAATACTATTGACGTATAGAACATACTTAATCCAGTTTCTTTTACAGAATTATAAACTGATCTTTTTATTTGCCATTTATTATCCTGAAGTTCTTGTCTATATTTTGCCAGAAAATGGATTGTATCATCAACAGAAATACCAAAGGCAATACTAAAAATCAGAATTGTCGAAGGCTTGATAGGAATACCAATGAAACCCATGAGTCCAGCTGTAATCAACAATGGTAATAAATTAGGAATAAGAGAAATGATAATCATTCTGAAATTTCTAAATAAGTACGCCATAAATAAAGATATCAGAAAGATTGCCAAGCCCAGTGACCAAACCAAATTATCTACAAGAAAATAGGTCCCTTTTTGGAAAAGATAAGCTTTACCTGTAAGAAATACCTCATATCTATCAGGCGGTAGAAATTTGTCTATTTTTTCATTTAATTCTTCTTCAATTCTCTCCATTCTTTCAATTTTCATATCTTTCATGAACGTAGTTATCCTGGTATATTGAGCCGTACTGTCAATGTATGGTTTTAAAAGATCAACATCACCTGAAACCTCAGAATTTTTAACATATGAGGCAATAAATGATTCTTCTTGTTTGGTTGGTACTTGGTAATATTTTGGATTACCATTGTAAAATGCCTGTTTTGAATATTTTATACCATTTACCAACGAAATAGGCGTTGATAATTCTGGAAAATCAGAGATTGCATTTTGAACTTTTTCTAAATTTCTTATTGTTGAAAGTCTTCGAACGGACTCTTTTCTGCCCCCGTCAATATATATTTCTAGGGGAAGGATTCCATTAAATTCCTTTTCATAATACATTATATCGTCAAAAAATTCAGTGTTTCTTGGCATATCATCTATAAAACTTCCAGAAATTTCAATTTTATATATGCCAATTATACTAACGGCCAACATTATAACAGAAATAATATAAACCTCAATCCTTTTATTTTTAACCACACTAACCATCCAATTTAATAGTGTATTTATCCACTGTCTATTTTGATGTTTTAAGTGCTCCTCTTTGGGTATAGGTAAAAAGCTATATACTATCGGAATAATTAACAAACACAGTATAAATATTGATAATATACTAAGCGAGGCTACTAGTCCAAATTCGGAAAGTAGTTTGCTGTTTGTGGTTATAAATGTTGCAAATCCTGAGGCAGTTGTAACGTTAGTCATCAAAGTTGCATTTCCAATCTTAGTTATAACCTTTTCTAGTGCTATTTGCTTATTACCATGAATATTTAGTTCGCGCTGGTATTTATTAATTAGAAAAATGCAGTTAGGCATTCCAATTACAATAATCAGGGGAGGAATTATGGCTGTTAATACGGTCAATTCATATTCCAATATTCCAACAATCCCGAGGGTCCACATAACCCCAATTAAGACTGTAAAAATGGAAATAATAGTTGCCCTAAATGACCTAAAGAACAAAAAGAAGATAATAGATGTTACTAAAGCAGCTAGAATCAGAAACTTTCCTAATTCTGCTTTAATTGTCTGAGAGTATTTAGTCCTAACGTAAGGCATCCCAGAAATTCTTACATCAAGATTATATTTTTCTTCAAATGCCTTTACCCTAGGTTCCAAAATATTTATAACAAAGTTTTCTCTTTTGACAGTATTTACTACATCTGTTTTTAGATTAATTGCTGTTCGAATAGCTTGTGATTCAGAGTTAATCAAAAATTTGTCATAAAAAGGAGATTTATTAAAAATCTCATCTTTAAGTAAATCAAGTTGAGATTTATTTGAAATTGAATCTGTGATAAATGGTTCAATGTAAAACTGTCGTGAAGATTTATTTTTTTTTAGTTTTTGAAGATCCCCAAAAGCAATTACAGTTGATACATTTTGATGGTCTTTGAAGCTATGTGACAAATTATTCCAAGCATTTAATTTTTCAATTGTAAAAAGTGTTGAATCTTTTACTGAAATAACTATTAGATTACCCTCTTCACCAAATTTATCGGTAAATTTTTTGTACTTGATATTTTCTGGATGCGTTTCCGGTAGTAAGTTAGCCTCGGTATATGTAAATCTTATATTTTCCCAGTTTGTACTAAAAAAATAAGTTGCCAGTACAAGAGACAAAATAATAAGAATCCTATTATTTAAAATTAACCTTGAGATTTTTTTCCAAAATCCAGAAAAAACTGACTTGAACATTTATTATAATTGCTGGGTGTAAAGATACTAATTACAAACTGTCAAAAAATGAAAAAACGAAAATTTATAAGGTCATTATTTCTTGCTGTTTTTTCTCAAAGATTTGATCTGCTTTTTTTATATTATTATCTGTAATTTCTTGTATATCAAGTTCCGAGTTCTTTTTGAGATCATCTGAAAAATCAGATGATTTTTTAATTTCATTATTAGCATCTTTTCTAGCATTTCTGATAGCAATTTTAGCTTCTTCAATTTCACTTTTTGCTTGCTTTACTAGCTCTCTTCTCCTTTCTTCGGTAAGAGTGGGAATATTAATAATTATATTTTCACCATTATTCATGGGATTAAAACCAAGATTTGCAACTTCAATTCCTTTTTCAATTTCTGGCAGCATGGTTTTGTCCCATGGTTGAATTATTAGTGTTCGACCGTCAGGAGTATTTACATTAGCCACCTGCGAAATTGGAGTACTTGTTCCATAATAATCTACAAATACATTCGAAAGCATATTAGGATTTGCTTTTCCAGCTCTAATATTTAAAAGTTTTTTTTCAAGATGAGAAATAGCATTAGACATTGAGTCCTTTGCTAAATCAAATATAATTTCTAAATCTTCATTCATAGTTAAATTTTATAAATTGACCAGTGTTCCTACATTTTCACCATTTAGAACTTTCAATAAATTATCATCTTGATTCATATCAAATACAATAATTGGAAGTTTATTTTCATGACTTAATGTAAATGCTGTAGTATCCATAATTTTCAGACCCTGACTAATTGCTTCTTTAAAGGTAATTTTTTCAAATTTAAATGCCTCAGAATTCTTGTTAGGATCCTTATTATAAATACCATCTACTCTAGTACCTTTTAAAATAACGTCAGCTTCAATTTCAATAGCTCTGAGAACAGCAGCAGAATCTGTTGTGAAGTATGGGTTTCCCGTACCAGCACTAAAAATCACAATTCTTTTTTTATCTAAATGTCTTAATGCTTTCCTTTTTATATATGGCTCGGCAACTTTGTTGACATTAATTGCACTCTGTAATCTAGTTGGTATACCTATGTTTTCTAAAGTATTTTGAAGAGCTAAGCCATTGATTAAAGTAGCTAACATTCCCATATAGTCACCTTGAACCCTATCAATTTTATATTCGTTATTAAATCCTCGATAAATATTTCCGCCTCCAATTACAATAGCAATTTCAACCCCTTTTTCATAAATCTTTTTAATTTCATTGGAATATTTAATTAAGATTTCCGGGTCTATTCCGCTTGCCTTATCTCCAACTAAAGCCTCACCAGAAAGTTTCAGTAGAATTCTATTGTATTTCATTTGAAATGATGTATTTCAAACAAATATAATACAGATTTAGTATGAAAAAAAATAAGAAATATATTTAGCCGACAGAAACTCTACTGTATGAAGTAATTTTAGTTTCACTACTAAATGATGATAAATATTGTGAGACACTTTGTTTACTGTCTTTGATAAAAGCTTGATTAATTAAAGTGTTATCCTTGAAGAATCTCTTTAGTTTACCTTGCGCAATTTTGTCCAACATATCTTCAGGTTTACCCTCTGATCTGAGTTGGTCTTTAGCAATTTCAATTTCTTTTTCAATTACCTTAGAGTCAACACTATCTTCATCTAATGCAATAGGGTTCATAGCTGCGATTTGCATTGAAATATCTTTAGCAGCTACGTCGATATTTTCACATTTTTTAGAAAACCCAACAAGAGAAGATATTTTATTTCCAGCATGTATATAGGTTCCAACAAAAGCAGCGTCTATTTTAGTAAAGTCATTTATTTGGATTTTTTCTCCGATAATCCCCGTCTGCTCAATAAGTTTTTCCTCAACTGTTATATCACCAAGTTTTGATTTTAACAACTCATCTTTGGAATTATATCTTAAACCGTTAGAGGCAATTTTATGTGCTAAATCGATAAAATCAGCATTTTTACCCACAAAATCGGTTTCACAGGCTAATACAATACCAACTCCAGAAGTATTATCATCATTTGTAATTGCAATTGCGACTCCTTCTGATGATTTTCTGTCAGCCCTTTTCGCTGCAACTTTTTGACCTTTTTTCCTCAGAATTTCAATTGCAGAATCAAAATTACCTTCCGCTTCAACTAATGCCTTTTTACAGTCCATCATACCAGCACCAGTTGTTTTTCTTAATTTATTTACGTCAGCAGCAGTAACTTTAACCATGTTATTTATTTTTTATCTTTTTTGGTTTTTGTCTTGGTTTTTTTCTTTTTGACGGGTGCTTCTTCAGCAGGTGCTTCTTCAGCAGCTGTTTCTTTAGCAGGTGCTTCTTCAGCAGGTGCTTCTTTAGCAGGTGCTTCTTTAGCAGGTGCTTCTTTAGCAGGTGCCTCTTCAGCAGGTGCCTCTTCAGCAGGTGCCTCTTCTTGTTCTTTAACGGCGTTTCTTTCTTCTAGTCCATCTTGAATTGCTAATCCTACAAATTCTAAAATTTTTGATATGGACTTTGAAGCATCGTCATTTGAGGGAATAACGAAGTCAATATCTGTTGGGTCACAATTTGTATCAACCATAGCAAAAATTGGTATGTTAAGCTTTTTGGCTTCCTTAACTGCAATTTTTTCTCTAAGAACATCAACAACAAAAATTGCACCTGGAAGTCTTGTCATATTTGAAATGGATCCTAGATTTTTTTCAAGTTTCTCTCTAAGCCTTGAAATTTGAAGTTTTTCTTTTTTTGATAAAGAATTGAAGGTACCGTCTTGTTTCATTCTATCGATTGAAGACATTTTTTTCACTGCTTTTCTAATTGTTACAAAGTTTGTTAACATTCCACCTGGCCATCTTTCAGTTATGTAGGGCATATTTACTTTTTTCGATGATTCTGAGACAATATCTTTAGCTTGTTTTTTTGTAGCAACAAATAATATTTTTCTTCCGGAGGCTGCTATTTTTTTTAATGCGTTTGAAGCATCTTCTAATTTTGCAACCGTTTTATATAAATTTATGATATGAATTCCGTTTTTCTCCATATAAATAAAAGGAGACATGTTGGGGTTCCATTTTCTAGTCAAGTGCCCAAAGTGTACACCAGCTTTGATTAACTCTGAAATTTGTAATTTTCTCATTTATTTTAGTTTACTTTCTTTTTATTAGCAATACTCAAGTGATTTAAATTTCTATTTAAAGCCTCAAGCATTTAGATGCTAAACTAATTGTTTTATTATCTCTTAGAGAATTGGAATTTTTTTCTTGCTTTTTTCTGACCAAATTTCTTTCTTTCCACCATTCTTGGATCTCTGGTTAGTAGACCAAGAGGCTTCAATATTTCACGGTTTTTTTCATCCACTTCACAAAGAGCTCTTGAGATAGCCAGACGAATAGCTTCGGCTTGACCTGTCATACCACCACCATACACATTTACATAAATATCGAAATTATTTACATTATCACAAACCTCAAAAGGTTGATTTATTTTGAATTGGTGAGCTGTGGTTGGAAAATACTCTTTCCAGTCCTTTGTATTAATAGTATAGTTACCTTTGCCTTTCTTCAAATAAATTCTTGCTACGGATGTCTTTCTTCTTCCAATTTTATGTACAGTTTCCATTAGTTAACTTTATTTAAGTCTATTGTGGAAGGCTTTTGAGCCTCAAATTTGTGAATATCGTCAGAAAAAACATGAAGATTTCTGAAAAGATTTGCACCTAACTTATTTTTTGGTAGCATACCTTTAATAGATTTTTCAATAATCGAATTAGGATCTTTTTTAAACTGCAGTAGTGCACTTAAAGATTTTTGACCTCCAGGATATCCTGTATATCTGATATATTTTTTCTGTTCCCATTTATTTCCCGAGAGATTGATTTTTTTTGAGTTTATCACAATAACATTATCACCACAATCAACGTGAGGAGTAAAGTTAGGTTTGTGTTTACCCCTTAACAATATAGCAACTTTTGATGCTAATCTACCCAAAGTCTGACCATTAGCATCAACTAATACCCAGTTTTTTTTAACCGTTTTTTTATTTGCTGAAATTGTTTTAAAACTTGATGTATCCAAAATTCTATTTTTTTCAATCTCTTTTAAGAGGTTGCAAATCTACAATTATATATTTTATTAGCAAATAGTTAAAGAATTTTTTTTTCTTGAAGTAAGCCTCTTTAAAACTAGTGTGCTTCAAGCCAGTTTAGACCATAATTTAGGTCAACTGTTAGTGGTACATTTATTTTATATGCTTGCTCCATTTCATTTCTGGTCAAATTGATGATCTCATTTAGCTCTGGTTTAAATACGTCAAAAACTAATTCATCATGTACTTGTAACAACATTTTACTTCTGTAGTTGCCGCTACTTAACTTATTTTGAATATTTATCATTGCTATTTTGATAATATCTGCAGCACTACCCTGAATTGGGGCATTAATAGCATTTCTTTCTGCAGCACCTCTAACTATGCTATTTTGTGAATTTATATCTTTTAAGTACCTCCTTCTTCCCAAAATTGTTTCAACATACCCATTATCTCTTGCAAATGAAATTTGATTATTCATGTAATGCTTTAGCTTAGGGTATTTTTCAAAATACTTTTCAATTAATTCTTTAGACTCCCTTCTGTTCAGATTAGTTTGATTACTTAGCCCAAATGCAGATACACCATATATAATACCAAAATTTACAACTTTAGCATTCGATCTTTGCTCTTTGGTCACCATACTTATGGGAACATTAAAAACAGCTGATGCTGTTGATGAATGAATATCTTCTTTATTCTTAAAAGCATTTATCATATTCTCTTCTTCACTCAATGAAGCTATGATCCTTAATTCTATTTGTGAATAATCAGCAGCCATTAAAAAATAGTCCTTGTTCTTAGCTATGAATGCTTTTCTGATTTCTTTTCCTCTAGATGTTCTAATTGGAATATTTTGAAGATTAGGATTTATACTACTTAGTCTTCCGGTTGAGGCAACTGTTTGGACATATTCAGTATGAATTCTATTCGTTGATTTATCCAGCTGTTTAGGAAGTGAATCAATGTAAGTATTAAGTAATTTAGAAATACTTCTATGCTCTAAAACCAATTTTACAATGTCATTTTTTGATGCTAGTTCTGTTAAGGTTTCCTCAGATGTTGAGTACTGGCCAGTTTTGGTCTTCTTTGGCTTGTCACTTATTTTCATTTTTTCAAACAAAATTTCACCTAATTGTTTGGGTGATGAAATATTAAATTCTTCACCAGATAATTCAAATATTTTTTTTGTTATCTTCCCTAATTCTTCTGTTGTTCTTTTTGAAAAATTCTTTAAAAACTTTACATCCAAGTTAATTCCCTCTGTTTCCATTAAAGCAAGAGTTTTTAGCAGAGGGATTTCAATATTATTATAAAGTTCTAGCTGATGAAATTTTACCAAATCAGACATAAGGAGTGGTTTAAGTCGGTAGGCAAGACAAGAAATTTCATAATTGAATAATTCTTTTATTTTCTTTATGATTGATAAATTCAGATAGTTATTGGAAATACTTATAAAATCATGACTAATATCAGGATTAATCAAATAATGAGCGAGCTTAACATCAAAAATATCTCCTAAGATTCTTATATTTTTTTGAGCTAATAATTTAATGTCTTGCTTTAGGTCATTAGATATTTTTGAAATATTCTGATTTTCAAAAATTTTCTTCAGTAAAGCTTCAAATTTTTTAAAATCGTTTTTGATCACATAGGAAATATTACTATCCCAAGAGAAAGAAATGGATTCTAAAATTAGATCAGAATTTTCTGACTTTTCAATTGAAATATTATAACTAATCTCTTTTCGCATTTCTATTTTCTGTAGAAATAATTTTGCAGACATGTCGGACTGAATATTTTGGTAGATAATATCATATTTGTCCATATTATGACTGTTACCATTGTCCTCAAATAAGTTAAATTGACCAAAACCAGGAGTAACTTCAGCCTTTGTCTCCTGTGTTAAATTTTCTGATTCATTTTTTATGTCAACGTTATTTTTAGAAAAAATAGTGTCCAGTGAATTAAAAAGTCTTCTGAATTCTAAATCTTCAAATATTTTTTTCGTTTCATCTAATTTATCGACGTTGAGTTTTAAGTCTTCTATTTCAAATTCAATTGGGACATCCGTAATTATTGTTGCTAATTTTTTTGAAAGAATTCCCAAATCTTTATTTTGTTCAATTTTCTCTTTTAATTTGCCCTTCAACACAGAGGTATTTCTTAAAAGCTCTTCAATAGAACCAAATTCTTTAATAAATTTTTTGGCGGTCTTATCCCCAACACCTGGAAGCCCAGGAATATTGTCTACTGAATCACCTTTCATTGCCAAAAAATCAATAACCTGAGATGTGTTTGAAATCTCAAATTTTTCCAATACTTCATTAATGCCCCATGTTTCATAACCACCTCCAAAAACAGGTCTATACATAAAAATTGATTCGTCAACTAGTTGTGCAAAATCTTTATCTGGGGTAACCATGTAAGTGTCAAATTGTTTAGACTTTACTTTTTTTGCAATAGTACCAATGATATCATCAGCCTCGTAGCCCTCTTTTATCAAAATCGAAATATTGAGTGATTTTAAGATCTTTTCAATAATTGGTACTGCAATTTTGATGGCCTCAGGCGTTTCATCTCTGTTGGCTTTATATTGGTCAAATATTTTGATTCTATCTTGACTTCCACCTTTATCAAAACATACGGCTAAATAATCAGGCTTCTCTCTTTTTATAACATCAAAAAGTGAATTAGTAAAACCTAAAATAGCTGAAGTATCTACACCCTTTGAGTTAACCCTAGGGTTTTTAATGAATGCATAATATCCACGAAATATTAAAGCATATGCATCTATTAAAAATAAACGTTTTTTTTTATCCATTTATCCCTGTTTATGGTAGTATTGGGAATCAAGATTTATATTTCCATTATTATCGAATCGTGTCATACTAAAACCTTTTTGAATTGAGTATGATCCACTTTGACCCATTTTATTCATAGCAACATATCCGACTTGAAAATTTTTATAATTACTTCTTGGTTTTTTCACAATTCTTTCAATTGCAATTTTACAAGCTTCATCAGGAGAATATCCTTGCCTCATTAATTCGACAACAAGAAAACTACCTACTGTTTTTATTACTTCTTCACCTAAACCAGTAGCTACTGCCCCCCCGATTTCATTATCAATAAATAAACCCGAGCCAATAATTGGAGAATCACCAACTCGCCCCTGCATTTTATAAGCCAATCCACTTGTTGTACACGCCCCACTAATATTTTGTTTTTCATCCATCGCCAACATGCCAATTGTATCATGATTTTCAATATTAATAATAGGCTTATATTCTTCTTCTTTTTTCCACTTGATCCAATCTTTTTTGGACTTTTCAGTTAAAAGATTTTCCTCATTAAAACCCATCGATAAAGCATACTTTTTAGCCCCATCTCCTGCTAACATTACATGTGGAGTTTTCTCCATTACCAAACGTGCAACAGAAATTGCATGCTTTATATCTTTTAAATAGACAACTGATCCGCAATTCCCCATGTAATCCATAATACAAGCATCAAGGGTTACATTTCCTTCACGATCTGGAAGTCCGCCGATTCCAACTGACTGGCCGTCTTCATTTGCTTCTTCAATTCTGCAACCTTGTTCTACCGCATCCAGGGAGTTTCCATTAGTGGATAAAATTTCCCATGCTTTTTTGGTTGCATTTTTTACATCCCATGTTGCAACTACAACTGGTTTATTTGTTTGTTTTACAGAATTAGAAAAAGTTTTATTGATGTTGAGTCCAATTCCAAGTGAAGCGACCCCCGATCTTTTTATAAAACTTCTTCTGTTCATTTTTTAAATTAATTTTTGTTTAGATAAAATTTGTTTTGTTGTTACAGAATAAAACAATAGGAAAACAAAGCAAATTACAGCTACCCAATAAGATGTTATTATTCCAAAAATATCAGCAAGTTTTCCCTGAAGTGGAGGGATTATTGCACCACCTAATATCATCATTACCAAAAAAGATGAACCTTGTGAAGTATACTTTCCTAGTCCTGTAATACTTAATGAGAAAATACATGGCCACATAATTGAGCAAAATAAACCTCCTGTTAAAAACGCAAAAAGAGCAATTTCACCAGACCCAAATATTCCTACAAGCATAGCAATAACTCCAAGAAGACTAAATATTGCCATAATTTTGAGTGCATTATCTTTTGCCAAATAAAAACCAAAAATTTGTATTACAATTAAAAGAGAAAATATACCTATCTCAGAAATTGTAAGTGGATTGCTGAACGCGTTTACAGCTATTACAACTCCAAATGCGATAAATGGTGTTATGAATAATAGTATTTTTTTTAAGGATTCAGAAATATCAAAAGCACCAATCGAACCAGTCCATCTACCTATCATTAATCCACCCCAATACAATGCAATATATTTTGCGCTTTGAGCTTCATCAAGAACTGGCAGTCCAATAGCATTTAGTCCTTCACCAATATCAGCTTTTAAAAGCTCCCCAAGATTACTTTGGATTGTTACTTCTACCCCAACATAAGTAAAAATCGCAAGCATACCCCAAGCTAGTTGAGGGTATTTTAAGGCTCCCCAACCTACAGAATTTTTATTTGCTGATGAATTTGCTATAAATATTAGTGCAAAAACAGATAAAAGACAAAAAATGGTTAAGATTAATCTAGTTATTTCTAAGTCTTCAATGGGACTATTTTCAAATGCAGGTGTGTATGAATAAAAAATCCAACCAAAGCATAATGTCATTATAACAGTCATTATAATAAGCATTGTTTTAGCTTTTGAGGCAGATTCAAAAGATTCATCATTTTTTGCATCAGGAAGATTCTTTGAAACGTAGAAAAATCCTGCAACTAATAAAAATGCTATAGCAACAGCAATATACAAACCTTGAACTGAACTCAATTCAATAATGTCCCAATCTACTTCTGAAGCCGAACCAAATAAAACAAAAGCAATTAAAATCGGTCCTATTGCAGTTCCAAAAGAATTAACACCACCCGCTAAATTAAGCCTATTGGAACCAGTTGAAGGGTCTCCAAGTGATACGGCAAATGGATTTGCAGCCGTTTGCTGAAGAGAGAATCCTAATCCAATGATAAATAATGCAATTAGCACATAATAAAACACTTGTGTATCTCCTTGTTCAGCACCATTTACGGAAGGATACATTATCAATGCACCAAAAATTGAAATAATCAATCCATAAATAATTCCTTTTTTGTACCCCCAATTATTGAGAATATCCTTTTTTGAATAGCTTGACCAAACAAATAATATCAAAGCACCGATAAAATACGCTCCATAAAATGCAAATTCGACTAGCTGAGCTTGAAATTGATCAATTTGAAAATATGTTTTACAAAATGGGATAAAAACACCGTTTGATGCTCCAAAAAACCCCCAAAAGAAAAACACGGTTATTAATGTAAATAATGCGGAATTATTTTGATTTTTCATGATTAAATTAGGTTAGTTAATATATTTTCTAAAATAAATAAAATAGATGAATTTTCTATCTTTATAGAAATAAATCTAGATAGTTGTTAAATTCTTGCATTCTTGTCTCAAGAAATTCCCCTTGCTCAAAATTTATCATAACATCAACCAAAGATCTATATCTCTCAATTTCGGTGTAAATTTCCTCAGCGTATCTATTTTTATTTGAATCATTTAAACCGCTATAATAAAACAGTTTTTGCTGATATTTTTCAGCTATTTCATCGAATAATTTTCGAGCTTTTTCTTCTTTATCGATTTTGTAATAAGAAATAATAAATGGCTCTAAAAGAGTATAATACCCAAATTTATTTGTTGGGAATTTTTTCATGCAATTATCTATAATTTTTTCTGCTTCAAGTAGTTTATTTTCAAAAATCAATTGATTTGTAAGTCTTGAAATATTACTTCTATATGTGATGCTATTTTTTCTTGACTCAACGTCAAAGTAAATATTCTTTTCATTCTCAATATTCCAATTCCATTTATCAACTATCCTAAACATTTTTTCTGAATCTATCATTCCCATTTCGTATGGGTTTGACCTATCGACTAAGGTTTTAATCGGAACAAGTTTGTAGCACATTCCATCAAGCTGCAGAAAATCTTTCATCCACAAATAGTCTTCATCACCAAAAGCACCACCTGTAAAGTATATTGGTCTTTCCCAATTATTATTTGCAATTATATCAAGCATAATAAGCCTGTTCTTATATAAAGCCTGTGATTTTATTTTGATAAATATTTCTTTTTCAATTAGTTCTGAATATTTTTCACTAACAATACCATTATTAATAACATTGTCGATATTTACAGGAATTCTAACATTTTCTGTTGGCAGGAAATTAGCATTATAGTCTTGACTTCTTAATCCCGCCACATCATAACCTTGCCTTTTAAGAATTTCTCCGTATTTGTAATCCTTTTCATCTTGAGTAATAAAATCTATAAACACATTAACATCAACCGTGTCTTGACTAATTTCTTCTTTAATGATGTAATCCCTAGTACCATGCCTATACTTGTCAACAGATAAACTGGAAGGGATTGGATCACTTTCATAAGCTTTTCTTTTCATTTGATTAATATACCAGTCAGTACTTAAAAGACTTGTATTAACAACCCTTACGTCGGTTCGGATTCCTTCAATTTCTTGAGCATACCATAGAGGGAAAGTGTCGTTATCACCAATAGTAAATAATATTGCATTTTTATCACAGGACTCAAGATAATTTACAGCCATTTCGTAAGCTGTATATCTATCACTTCTGTCATGGTCATCCCAATTATTCATAGCTAAATTTACAGGCACAAAAAATAAACATAAAATGAAAGAAAGAATTCCAGCCCCCTTGATTTTAATTTTTTCAAATAAATCTGCAATATAATATGCCCCCAAACCAATAATTATTGAAAAAACATAGAATGATCCAACAACTGAGTAATCCCTTTCTCTTGGTTCAAATGGCCTAACATTAGTGTAAACCTGAATTGCTATTCCAGTAAAAAGAAAAAATAAGATTAGTATCCAAAAATATTTTTTATCAGCGTTATATAAAAAGTACAATCCGATTAAACCTAACAAAAGAGGCAACAAAAAATATGTATTTCGAGCCTTGTTATTAATTACGTCTTTTGGTAGATTTTTTTGTGAAACTCCAAGACTCCATTCGTCAATAAAATTTATCCCACTAATCCAATTGCCATGCATATCCATTTTACCCTGTATATCATCTTGGCGTCCAGAAAAATTCCACATAAAATAACGCCAATACATATATCCTATTTGATAATCAAATAAATAGTTAAGATTGCTCATAAAAGATGGCTTTTCTATGTCCAAAAATTGCCCATATTGTCTTAGAAAATTGTGAAAGTCCTCATAGTCAATTTCATTACTATTAATTTTTCCTTTAAAATCTTTTATAAAATCTACCAGTTCAGACTCCGACGTGTATCTAGGTTTTATTTTGAAATCAAGATAGCCAGTGTAGTTCAAATAATTTTCAGCATGTTCAGTACTCCACATTCTTGGAAGTATTGATGCATGTTTAGAATTATAATTTTGGACCGCGTTCTTGTAATCATTAACAATAACATATTTCTTTTTTATTAAATCTTTTTCATATTTAGGGTTGTCATCTTTGTAAGGTGTCTTTTTATCCAATCCTGAATATTGGTCCGAAAATAAGGGGCCATAAAAAAGATACGTTTTTGGATATTGTTCAAGATTATAGTAAGCTAAAAGTTCTCTTGCATTGGAAGGGTCGTTTTCATTAACTACAACATCTGCATTTGCACGTATTGGTAAGATTAACCATGAAGAAAAGCCAATAAAAATGAATAGAAAACAAAGGGTAAACGTATTAGCATTAACAAAACCTTTTTTTCTTGTGTAATTTATCAAAAAATAAAAAACATAGATAATGAAAATAAAAGCTGCCAGTGTTCCTGAATTAAATGGCAACCCTAAATTATTTACAAATAAAAGTTCTGTAGCACTGAAAAATTTTAAGGTATTTGGAAGTAATAACTTAAAGATGCCCATAAGGATTGCTATGCCAATGGCATTAGCAATTATAAACCCAATAAAAGGTTTTAGATTTAACGATTTTAAAATTTCTTGTTGATTTTTAAAGTAGTAAATCATTACTATCGTGGGGATTACCAATAGCCCCATGAAATGAACCCCAAAAGACAGGCCTGTAATAAAGCAGATCAAAAGCAACCATTTATTCCCTCTGGCCTTATGCATATCAATTTCCCACCTTAATCCTAAATAAAACATAATTGCCATTATTAATGTAGCCATAGCATAAACCTCAGTCTCAACGGCACTAAACCAAAACGTGTCAGTAAAAGCAAATGAAATTGAACCAATAAAAGCAGAACTAGACAACATCAATTGTTTTTTAATTGTGTCTTTAATATCTGAGGTAAGTTTTTTTAAAACCAGTACTATTGACCAATACATAAATGAAATTGTCAATGCACTTGCAAAGCCACTCATTAAATTCATTGTAAAACCAATATTTTCTTTTTCGATAGCAAAAATCGAAAATATTGCACCTAGCATTTGATAAAGTGGTGCTCCTGGCGGATGTCCCACCTGTAGTTTTGCGGATGTGGTTATATATTCACCGGTGTCCCAAAAACTAACTGTTGGCTCAGCGGTTAGATAATAAACGATAAATGAAATCAAAAAGCATAACCAACCAATAATTAAATTCAGTTTTTTATCGTTCATCCCAAAAATAAATTTTCTCAAATGTATTAATAAAAAATTCTTCTTAAGTCTAAATATTAAACATAATTAGTGAAAATATATTATTGAAATAAAATTTATTTTAAATTTACATCCTCAATGGCCTATGGTGTAACTGGCAACACGTCTGGTTTTGGTCCAGAAGAGTCTAGGTTCGATCCCTAGTAGGCCAACTAGGTGCAAATATTAGCTAATGAAATATTTTATTGTATATTTGCGCAACTGATTAATGATAATATTATGAGGGGACCAAGAGTCCCCTCTTTTTTTAGAAAAATGTTAAAAGAAAAAATAGACTTATTATTAGCCGATTGTTTTGATCAAAGGTCTGACCTTTTTTTGATTGATTTTTCGATTACTGAAAACAATGAAATAAGTGTCACTATTGATGGAGATAATGGTGTAAAAGTTGAAGATTGCATTTTTATAAGTAGAGCTATAGAAGCTAATATAGACCGTGATGAAATAGATTTTTCATTACAGGTAGCTTCATGTGGAGCTTCTTCACCTTTAACAAATACACGCCAATACTCTAAACATTATGGAAGGACCCTTACAATTAAAACTGTTGATCAAAAATATGAAGGAAAATTAACTGAAGCTAATGATAAGTGTATAAATATTGTTTGGAAAGTAAGGGAGCCAAAACCGGTTGGCAAAGGTAAAATTACTGTGGAAAAATCAATGGATATTGATTTAGATAAAATTAAAGAAGCAAAAGTTAAAATAAAATTTTAAAATATGGATAATTTAACGCTTATTGAATCATTTTCGGAATTCAAGGATGACAAGTTTATTGACAGGGTAACACTTATGGCTATTTTAGAAGAAGTATTTAGATCTGCCCTTAGAAGAAAGTATGGGGATGATGAAAATTTTGATATAATCATTAACCCTGACAAGGGAGATTTAGAGATTTGGAGAAACAGAATTGTTGTTGAAGATGATAATGTTGAAGATGATAATCTTGAAATAGCAATTTCAGAAGCAAGAAAAATTGAACCTGATTTTGAGGTTGGTGAAGATGTTTCAGAGGAGGTTAAATTAATCGATCTTGGTAGAAGAGCTATATTAGCATTACGTCAAAACCTAACCTCTAAAATTCATGAGCATGATAATACTAATGTATATAAAAAGTTCAAAGAGCTAGAAGGTGAAATTTACACTGCTGAAGTTCATCATATTAGACACAAGGCTATAATATTGTTAGACGACGAGGGTAATGAAATTATTATGCCTAAAGACAGACAAATCCCCTCAGATTTTTTTAGAAAAGGAGATAATATAAGAGGGGTAATTGAAAGCGTTGAATTAATTGGTACAAAGCCTTCGATTATCTTGTCTAGGACTTCCCCAGTTTTTTTAGAAAAATTATTTGAGCAGGAAATACCAGAGGTGTTTGATGGTTTAATTACAATTAAAAAAGTTGTTAGAATCCCTGGTGAAAAGGCTAAAGTGGCAGTTGATTCATATGATGATAGAATTGATCCTGTTGGTGCATGTGTTGGAATGAAAGGTTCAAGAATTCATG
The DNA here is from genome assembly GCA_902608795.1 of uncultured Bacteroidota bacterium. Taxonomy (GTDB): domain Bacteria; phylum Bacteroidota; class Bacteroidia; order Flavobacteriales; family Flavobacteriaceae; genus MED-G13. The sequence goes on along the minus strand of CACLPI010000007.1, from coordinate 22,171 downwards.
GGATAGTTAGGGAATTAGGAAATGAAAATATTGATGTAATCAACTACACAAATAATCTTCAATTGTACATCACAAGAGCCCTAAATCCGGCAAGATTAAATTCAATGAAGATTAATGAAGATAATAAAACGGTTGAAGTGATACTTAATCCTGAAGAGGTAAGCAAAGCTATTGGAAGAGGTGGGCATAACATTCGATTGGCTGGAAAACTAACTGGTTATGAAATTGATGTATTTAGAGAAGGTGTTGAGGAAGATGTTGAATTATCAGAATTTTCTGATGAAATTGATGCATGGGTTATTGAAGAGCTTGCAAAAGCTGGACTTGATACTGCTAAAAGTGTTTTAGAACAAGATGCTGAAGACTTGGTAAAAAGAACTGATTTGGAGGAGGAAACCATCAATGATGTTCTTAAAATTTTAAAAGAGGAATTTGAAGATTAAAAATTAATAGCTGTATATGGCAGATACAATAAGATTAAATAAAGTTCTTAGAGAGTTAAATATATCGATTGATAGAGTAGCAGATTTTTTAGAGTCTAAGGGTCACAAAATTGAAAAAAGGCCCACAACTAAAATTTCTAAGGATTTATTTGACTTATTATGTGATGAATTCCAAATAGATGCAGATAAAAAAATTGCATCTAAAGAGGTAGTTGAAGCAAAAAATAAAGAGAAAGAAAAGATTAGAGAGAAGCAAGAAAAAGAACAAGAAAATTATATTAATAAAAATAAGCCTGAAATCATTAAAGCTTCTTCAAAAGTTGTCCAATTTAAAAAACTTGGTAAAATTGATCTCAGTTCTGATAAAGAGGTTGATAAAGCTGTTGCTGCAGAAAAAGCAGATCGAAACAACTCTGAAAAAGCAAATCAAGAAAAAAATGATAAGACTGCTGAAACTTTAAAAAAGGATAATTACAAAAAACTTTCTGGTCTAACATCTACAGGTGAAAAAATTGATTTAAATAAGCTTAAAGAAACACAATCAGAAACTCCAGCAACTAAATCCAAGAAGAGAAGAAGAAGAATTGTTTCTAAACAGGAAGATTCTTTTCAAAATAATGTATCAAGCACAAAGTCTAGACAAAAAGAAAGATTCAAAAGACCTTCAAAAGAAGAGCCCAGTGAAGAAGAAGTTCAGCAGCAGATTAAAGAGACATTAGAAAAATTACAAGGTAAAACTTCAAAGGGAAAAGCTGCTAAATACAGAAAAGATAAAAGAGATCAGCATAAACAAAAATCGGAAGAGGAATTAGCTGCTCTTGAAGAAGAAAGTAAAATATTAAAAGTAACAGAATTTGTAACTGCAAATGAGATAGCTACAATGATGGATATCTCTCCAACCGAGATTATTTCAGCATGTATGACATTGGGTATGATGGTTACGCTAAATCAAAGATTGGATGCAGAGACTTTATCCATAGTTGCTGAGGAATTTGGATTCAAGGTCGACTTTGTAACAGCAGAAATTGAGGAGGAAAATATTGAACTTGAGGATTCTCCAGAAGATTTAAAACCAAGACCTCCGATTGTAACCGTAATGGGTCATGTTGATCATGGAAAAACCTCTCTATTAGATTATATCAGAAAAGAAAATGTAATTGCAGGTGAGTCTGGTGGTATAACACAGCACATTGGCGCCTATGGAGTTGTTCTACATGACGGTCAAAAAATAACCTTTTTAGACACTCCAGGCCATGAGGCTTTTACTGCAATGAGAGCAAGAGGAGCTCAAGTTACGGATTTAGTAATTATTGTAATTGCAGCTGATGATGATATAATGCCTCAAACAAAGGAGGCTATTTCTCACGCGCAGGCAGCATCTGTTCCGATTGTATTTGCAATTAACAAGATTGATAAGCCAAATTCAAATCCTGATAAGATTAAGGAGTCTCTTTCAAATATGAATTTGCTTGTTGAAGACTGGGGTGGAAAAATACAATCTCATGATATATCTGCCTTGAAAGGTGATGGTGTAAATGAGTTACTGGAAAAAGTCCTCTTAGAAGCAGAATTATTGGAACTAAATGCGAACCCAGAAAAGGATGCAACTGGAACTGTAGTTGAGGCATTTTTAGATAAGGGCAGAGGATATATTTCAACAGTATTAGTGCAGGCCGGCACCCTTAAGATAGGTGATTTTGTACTTGCTGGAAAAAATAGCGGAAAAGTTAAGGCTATGCAAGATGAAAGAGGTAATGAGGTTAAAGAAGCAGGTCCATCTACTCCAATTTCAATTTTGGGCTTAGACGGTGCTCCTCAAGCTGGAGATAAATTTTCAGTCTTTTCTGACGAAAGAGAAGCTAAGCAAATCGCAAATAAAAGAACGCAACTTCAGCGCGAGCAAACTGTTAGAACACAAAAGCATATTACCCTTGATGAAATTGGAAGAAGAATTGCTTTAGGTGAATTTAAAGAATTAAACATAATTTTAAAAGGAGATGTTGATGGATCAGTTGAAGCATTAACAGACTCATTACAAAAATTATCAACCGAAGAAATACAAGTTAATATTATTCACAAGGCTGTAGGTGCAATTACTGAAAGTGATGTTTTATTAGCTTCTGCCTCAGATGCTATTGTTGTAGGATTTAATGTTCGACCAATGGGTAATGCAAGGCAAATTGCTGAAAAAGAACAAATTGATATTAGAACATATTCAATAATTTATGATGCTATAAATGATGTGAAAGATGCAATGGAAGGTATGCTGTCACCCGACTTTAAGGAAGAAATTACTGGCCTATGCGAGGTCAGAGAAACTTATAAAATTTCAAAGATTGGAACTATTGCAGGATGTATGGTAACCAAAGGAAAAATTGTTAGGAATTCAGAAATCCGACTAATAAGAGAAGGGGTTGTAATATACACAGGTTCCCTCTCATCTTTAAAAAGGTTTAAAGATGATGTTAAAGAGGTTACTAAAGGCTATGATTGTGGATTACAAATTACAGATTACAAAGATGTGAAAGTTGGAGATGAAATAGAAGGATTTATAAATGTTGCAATAAAGAAAAAAATCTAATTTATTATTAATTTTTCCTGATCTAATTTTTCGTCAATTTCATCTTCAAAAATTTCTTGAATTTCAGGTCTGAAAATAAAAGCACTTCTAAATTTTTTTCTGATTTCAATAAGCCTTTTATCGGCTTCTAGTTGTGTATAATAATTTCCAACCCATACTTTATAATTAGGAGTTTCATATATTATGGCAGCTGAAGTACCATTAAATATCTCAATAAATTCTTGTATTGTTTGTTCAGCATTATCTCTATCTCCACTGTAAATCTGAATTCTAAGGTTTTGAATTTTCGAGTTAAGTTCTTTTTTTAATTTAATTATACTATCAAGTTTATTGCTTTGGTTAATTTTTATATTTCCATTTTGTCCAAATAAACTATTTGAGGACAATGAAATTATCGTATAAAATATTATAATTTTTCGCATCTATTTTCGCTAAAATTTTTAATTAAATATAAGTTATATAAAACACATAAAAAACTCTATACATAAATTAATAAAATATAATTAAGTATAGATGCTCATATTTTTACTTTATTTAGAACCATTATAAATTAGTTTTTTTCATAAATATTGTATAATTTATGTTTAAAATAAACATAATAGATGCTATTTTTGTGCTTCTATTTATAACAGGCTATTTTTGAATGGATTCAAAAGTATTTAGTATTAAAATTACTTTCAAATTGTTTAAAAAATTAACCAAATTAAACAGTTTAAAATCTTACGCTTTTTACCTATTTTTTATAACCTCTTTTGTTTCAACTAGTTATGGGCAAGAAGGTGATCCTGTTGCCGGTAAAGCCTTATTTAATACCAATTGTGCTTCATGTCACAAGCTAGACCGAAAAATGACGGGTCCTGCCCTCCGGTATGTTGAAAAACGTTTAGCCGAAGATGAAGGTCTCGACAGAGAATGGCTCTACAAATGGATCAGGAACAGTTCTTCATTAATCAAATCTGGTGATGCTTATGCTGTAAGAATTTATGAAGAATACAATAAAGCTGCAATGACTGCCTACCCTCAGCTTACTAATGCAGATATCGATAATATTTTAGCCTACACTGCACAAGATAAAGCTGTTCCAAAACCAACCGCAGTTGCTACAAATGTTGCTGCAGGCCCTTCCAACGGACTTGGTCTTTCAGATGAAATTATATTAGGGGTATTTACTATTTTGTTTTTGTTACTTTCCATTGCACTTGTAGTTGTTACAAAAACATTAAGGACACTTGCTGAACTAAAAGGAGTTAAACCAAAGGAAAAGAAAAAAACTAAGCCAATATGGAAAGCTTACATAGAGAATCAGTTTTTGATGTTATGTACAGCAATATTATTTTTACTGGTAAGTGCATATGGTTTCTATGGGTGGACTATGCAGGTCGGTGTAAATCAGGGATATATGCCTGTGCAACCAATTCATTATTCCCACAAAATTCACTCTGGAGATAATAAAATTGACTGTAATTATTGTCATTCTTCTGCCAGAGTTAGTAAGCATTCTGGTATACCATCACTTAACATATGTATGAATTGTCATAAAAGTATATATGAGTATAATGGTGAAACAACTGAAGAATACACAAAAGAATTTTATGACGCTGAAATTCAAAAATTATACAAGGCAGTAGGATGGGATGATGAGGCACAAGAGTACACTGGAGTTACTTACCCCGTGAAATGGGTAAGAATTCACAATTTACCAGATTTCGCTTATTTTAATCATTCACAACATGTGAATGTAGCTGGTATTGAATGTCAGACTTGTCATGGTCCTGTAGAGGAAATGGAGATAATGTATCAACACTCGCCCTTAACAATGGGTTGGTGTATAAATTGTCATAGAGAAACTAATGTTAAAATCAAAGACAATGAATATTATGATAGAATTCATGCAGAGTTGTCAAAAAAATATGGTGTTGAAGAGTTAACAGCTGCTCAAATGGGCGGATTAGAATGTGGTAAATGTCATTATTAATTAGATAAAATTATAGATGCCAAATAATAAAAAATATTGGAAAAATTTAGCAGAACTTAATTCTGCAAATAACGATGTATTTGATGATCTGCAAAACAAGGAATTTATACAAGAAATTCCAGTTGATGAGTTTTTATCTGACAAAGATAATCTTGCTAATAGTTCCACCTCAAGAAGAGATTTTCTTAAATATATTGGTTTTAGTACGGCAGCGGCAACTCTAGCAGCATGCGAAGGTCCGGTGGTTAAGTCTATCCCTTATGTTGTACAGCCAAAAGAAATTATCCCAGGAATTGCAAACTACTATGCAACAACTATAGGAAATGGTTACGATTTTGCTAATATTCTTATCAAAAGCAGAGAGGGAAGGCCGATAAAAGTCGAAAAAAATAAGTTAGCACCAGATTCAAAATCGGCTAATGGTAGAGTACACGCATCTATACTTGATCTTTATGACAATGCTAGATTGGCACAACCAACCAAGGACAATATGCCTATTTCGTGGTTTGGATTTGAATACGAAACAAAGTCTGAACTTGAGAAAATTTCAGCAAGTAATAAAGAAATTGTTTTGTTGACTCAGACATTTGGAAGTCCTTCAACAAAAAGCTTAATCGAAGAATTCAAATCAAATTATAAAAATGTTAAACATATAACTTATGATTCATTCTCTGAATCATCGGCTCTAAATGCTTATGAATCGAGGTATGGTGTCAGAGGTCTTTCAAATTATGATTTTTCAAAATCTAGAGTTATTGTTTCAATTGGTGCAGATTTCTTAGGCGATTGGCAAGGAGGTGGATTTGACTGTTCTTACGCAAAGGGTAGAATCCCTGATAATGGAACAATGTCTAGACATATTCAATTTGAATCAAATATGACACTTTCTGGAGCGAATGCAGACGTTAGAGTTCCTCTAAAATTAAACGAGCAAAAACTTGTTCTTATTGAAATTTATAAGTCTATTGTCGGAAATAAAATTCAGCTCAAATCTGACATTTCCTTAAATAAAAAAACAAAGAAAATAGTTGACTTATTAATTAGAGAAATTAAATCAGCTGCTGATGGTTCAGTCATTATTTCTGGTATCAAGGACGAGAACTACCAATCATTGGTTTTAGAAATCAACGAAAAGCTTAATAGTTATTCTTTCAAACCATTGGATACGATTTTAACAAGAAGTAGTGATGATGAAAATATTTCTAAACTAATCTCTAGAATGAATAATGGAGATGTGGGTGCTTTAATTATGTCTGGTGTGAATCCAATTTACTCACTACCGGATTCCAAAAAGTTCTCTGAAGGCTTAAGTAAAGTAGAGATGTCAATATATTTTTCAATGAAAAATGATGAAACGGCATTGGCTTCAAAATATGTAGCTGCTGCAAATCATTATTTAGAATCATGGGGAGATTTTGAGTTAGTTTCTGGTGAGTTTTCTTTAGCACAGCCCGTGATAAGAACATTATTTGATACAAGACAATTCCAAGACTTATTGCTTATATGGTCGGGAAATAAAATATCAATCCATGATTACATAAAGAACTATTGGAAAGCCAATATATTAGGTTTAGATTCCTGGAACAATGCACTTCATGATGGAATTTATTATAAAACTTCATCGTCAGGTTTAGCTAAGCGAACTAAAAACTTTAAGCATTATGGTAAAATATTTACAATTAATGATAATAACTCTCCTAGTTCCTTTGAGTTAAATATTTACCCTAAAACAGGAATGGGCGATGGTAAACATGCAAATAACCCTTGGCTTCAGGAATTCCCAGATCCGTTGACCCGAGCAACTTGGGACAACTATTTGACTATTTCTGAATTTGATGCAAAAGAAATGGGTTTGTATTTAGAGCCAAGTACATTTTTTAATCAGTCTAGTCATGATGCTAATGGTGGTCTTAATGGTAAATGTGCTATCATAAAATTAGGAGATAAAGAGATAAAAGCACCTGTGCTGATACAGCCAGGACAAGCAAGAGGTACCCTTGGTTTAGCTATTGGATATGGAAGGTATCAGGGTATTAAGCCCGAAATGATGGTTGGAGTAAATGCTTTTACTTTATATAATGATTTTAATCCTGTTCAATCCGTTGAAATTATTCCAACTGATGAAATTCATGAGTTTGCTTTGATTCAATTACAAAACACTCTTATGGGTAGAGGCGATATAATTAAGGAGACCACCCTTGACGAATTTAACACTAAAAAAGTTGAAGTTTGGAATAGTCAAGCGGTTGTATCGTTAAATCATATTGAAACTCCAGTTTCCTCTCCTGATGTTGATTTATGGCAAGAATTTGATCGATCAATTGGTCATCATTTTAACCTGTCAATTGATCTAAATGCATGTACTGGATGTGGAGCCTGTGTTATAGCATGCCATGCTGAAAATAATGTTCCAGTTGTAGGAAAGACAGAGATCAGAAAGAGTAGAGATATGCACTGGCTCAGAATTGATAGGTATTATTCATCTGAAGATTCTTTCTATGATGATGATATGAAAAAAGATAACATAAGTGGTTTAGGTAGTTCATTAAGTTCTTTTGGAGAATTAGAAAATCCGTCTGAAAACCCTCAGGTTGCATTCCAACCCATTATGTGTCAACATTGTAATCATGCACCTTGTGAAACGGTTTGTCCGGTTGCTGCTACTAGTCATGGAAGGCAAGGTCAAAATCACATGGCTTATAATAGATGTGTAGGAACAAGGTATTGTGCCAATAACTGCCCATATAAAGTGAGAAGGTTTAATTGGTTCTTGTATAATGGTAATGATGAGTTTGATTATCATATGAATAATGATTTAGGTAGAATGGTGATTAACCCTGATGTTACAGTAAGATCTAGAGGCGTTATGGAAAAATGTTCATTCTGCATTCAAAATACACAAGCAGTTATTTTAAAAGCTAAAAATGAAGGAAGACCTGTTGCAGCTGGCGAGTTTAATGATACATGCGCTTGTGCATCAGCATGCTCTAGTGGAGCAATGAGATTTGGAGATATAAATGAAGAGAGAAGCAAAATAGCAGAACTCAAGAACAACAAAAGAGCTTATCATTTACTTGATGCTGTTGGAACTAAACCCAATGTAGTTTATCAAGTAAAAGTTAGAAATACTAAAAAAAATGTTTAATAATTAAAACAATATGGGATCCCACTACGAAGCACCTATTAGAAGACCATTAGTCGCTGGGGAGAAATCCTACCACGATGTGACGGTCGATATTGCAAAGCCCATTGAAACCAAAGCAAATAAGCAATGGTGGATTGTATTTTTAATATCCCTTGCAATGTTTCTATGGGGCCTTGGTTGTATTATTTATACTGTTTCTACAGGAATAGGAGTATGGGGATTAAATAAAACCGTTGGATGGGCATGGGATATAACAAATTTTGTTTGGTGGGTAGGAATCGGACATGCTGGAACTCTGATATCAGCGGTATTACTGTTATTTAGACAAAAATGGAGAATGGCTATTAATAGATCTGCTGAAGCAATGACTATATTTTCTGTAATACAAGCCGGTTTATTTCCAATTATTCACATGGGTAGACCTTGGCTTGCATATTGGATGCTGCCGATACCAAATGGATTTGGCTCATTATGGGTTAATTTTAATTCTCCACTGCTTTGGGATGTATTTGCTATTTCAACTTATCTATCTGTTTCACTTGTTTTTTGGTGGACTGGTTTATTACCAGATTTTGCAATGATAAGGGATAGAGCAGTAAAGCCATTTCAAAAAAGAATTTATAGCATATTAAGCTTTGGATGGTCTGGTCGTGCTAAGGATTGGCAAAGATTCGAAGAAGTATCACTTGTTCTTGCAGGCCTTGCAACTCCACTTGTTCTTTCTGTACATACAATCGTATCATTTGATTTTGCGACATCTGTTATTCCAGGATGGCATACAACTATATTTCCTCCTTATTTTGTCGCTGGTGCAATTTTTTCAGGATTTGCCATGGTTAATACATTATTGATTATAATGAGAAAAGTATGCAATATGGAAGCTTATATAACACTTCAGCACATCGAATTAATGAATATTGTAATAATGATTACAGGTTCCATCGTTGGAGTGGCTTATATAACTGAACTATTTATTGCCTGGTATTCTGGGGTTGAGTATGAACAGTATGCATTTTTAAATAGAGCAACAGGTCCATACGCGTGGGCATATTGGGCAATGATGAGTTGTAATGTATTTTCTCCACAGTTTATGTGGTTTAAAAAATTAAGGACAAGTATTATGTTCTCATTTTTTATATCAATAGTGGTTAATATTGGAATGTGGTTTGAAAGATTTGTTATTATTGTAACTTCTCTTCACAGGGATTACTTACCATCTTCTTGGACCATGTTTTCTCCGACATTTATTGATATCAGTATTTTCATTGGTACTATTGGATTCTTTTTTGTTTTATTCTTGTTGTACGCCAGAACTTTTCCAGTTATTGCTCAAGCGGAAGTAAAAACAATATTAAAGAGCTCAGGTGAAAAATATAAAAAATTGAGAGATAGCGGAAAATCACTGGTGGGTACTGGAGCTGATGAAAGAACCTCAAAAATTATTAAAATTAAAAAGTAATATGGGATCAGTCAAAATATTTCATGCTTTATACAATGACGATGATATCTTATTATCTGCCGTAAAAAAAATAAAAGAAAAGCATTATGATATTGAAGAGGTTTATACCCCTTTCCCTGTACATGGGCTGGATAAAGCTATGGGGCTTGAACCGACCAGAATTGCAATTGCTGCATTTATTTATGGATGTATCGGAATAACTGTTGCAACTCTAATGATGAACTATATCATGATTGTTGACTGGCCACAAAATATTGGTGGAAAACCAAGTTTTAGCTATTTAGAAAATATGCCTGCTTTTGTACCGATTATGTTTGAAATGACTGTATTTCATGCAGCTCACCTGATGGTAATAACTTTCTATTTAAGAAGTAGGATGTGGCCTCTAAAGAAGGCAGAGAACCCTGATCCTAGAACCACTGACGACCACTTTTTAGTTGAGATCCACACTGATAAATCAGAAGCAGGATTAAAAAAATTACTAAGAGAATCTGGAGCAGTTGAGATTAATGAGGTAAAAAATAACGAACACTAACAATGAAATTTAATATAAAAATATCAATTTTATTAGCTGTCTTACTTCAATCATGTTGGGGGGATAAAGGTATTCCAAATTATGAGTATATGCCGAATATGTACGAATCCTTAAGCTATGAGACATATACTGAAAATGAAATTTTTGAAGATGAATTATCTGCCAGGTTGCCGGTTGAAGGTACAATCCCTAGGGGTTATTCACTATATGAGTATGAAGATACAAATGAAGGTTATGATTTAGCAAAAAAAGAATTATCAAATCCTTTTTCATTTGTTCAAAAAGATATTTTGAAGGCAAAAGAACTGTATACTGTCCACTGTGGTATATGTCATGGAGCAAAAGGAGCAGGGCAGGGAATTTTAGTCAAAAGAGAAAAAATCCTTGGGGTTCCTAGTTATGCAGATCCAGGAAGAGCAATTACATCTGGTAGTACCTATCATGTCATATACTATGGCAGGAACTCAATGGGTTCTTATGCTAATCAACTAAATGAAAAAGAAAGATGGATGGTTACATCTTATGTTATGAAATTAAAATTGGATTTAAGTAAATAGAATTTATTATGTACACCTTATCAAATAGATTTAAAATTTTTTCATTGTCCTTAATAATCTTAGGTTCATTAGGATGGTTCTATTCTTATTCAAAATCTCATTTAACAATTGAGGAAGTTAAAACTTTATTAGCTGAAGAATCTCATCACGGATCACATTCTGACCACACTCATTCAATGGATCATCAGAATGAAATACATCATAATGAAGGGGTATACGAAGATGAAAAACATGAAAATGATGATGAGGCTCACAGTCATGAAGATGAACATGCTGAACATGTTTTGCACCAGATTCACAATAGACCCTATGCTGCGTTATATGTTGCTGCATTCTTTTTTATGATGATTTCATTAGGAGTTTTAGCCTTTTATGCTATTCAATATGCATCACAGGCTGGATGGTCTCCAGTTCTTTTTAGGGTGATGGAGGCTATAACATATTATTTACTTCCTGGAGCTTTAATGGTTTTATTAATTGCAATTATTGGAGATAAGCATATTTTTATTTGGATGGACCCAGAAGTTGTTGCTCATGATAAAATCATTCAAGCAAAAGAAAGTTGGCTTAATAAAAATGCGTTTATTTTAAGAGGTTTAATCTATATAGGTGGTTGGTCACTTTATAGATATTTTTCTAGGAAATTTTCTTTGGCCCAAGATAAAGCAAATGACAATAAGAATTTTAAAAAAAACTTTCAGATTTCTGCTGGGTTTTTAGTTTTCTTTATGTACACAGAATCCATGATGTCATGGGATTGGATTATGAGTGTTGATCCACACTGGTTTAGCACCTTATTTGGTTGGTATGTTTTTGCAAGTATGGTTGTAAGTGGTATCACGGTAATTGCCTTAATTACCATTTATTTGAACAGCAAGGGATTAATGAAATATGTGAATGATAGTCACTTACATGACTTAGCTAAATTCATGTTTGGTTTTAGTGTTTTTTGGGCTTACCTATGGTTCTCACAGTTCATGTTAATTTGGTATGCGAATATACCAGAAGAGGTTACATATTTTGTTACTAGAATTGAAATGTATCCAATTCCATTTTTCACCATGTTTTGTTTAAACTTTATTTTTCCATTTTTAGTTCTTATGAATAGTGACTACAAAAGGATTCCAATATTTATTATAATGGCTGGGGTTATAATTTTAGTCGGACATTACATGGATGTTTACATGATGATTATGCCCGCAACTGTTATCGACAGATATGGATTCGGAATTGCAGAATTTAGTTCCATATTAATATTTTTAGGCTTATTTTTGCTGCTTGTTTTTTATGCATTATCTAAAGAAGAATTATTAGCAAAAGGAAATCCGATGATTAAGGAAAGTGAAAACTTTCATTACTAATTTGAATAAGTGAATATGACAACCCTATTTATAGTTTTAATTCTAATATTCATTACAATTGCCATTTGGCAAATGATTAAAATATTTGACTTATCAAGGGTAATCTCTGGAGTAAAGATAGATGATTCTCAAATTGCTAATGATAAAGATAATTCTACTCAAGCAAAGTTAATGCTAGGTTTCCTAGTTTTTATATACGCCATAACAATATTTTCTCTGGTTAAATATGGAAAATTCCCTTTAATCTCAAATGCTGCATCTGAGCATGGTCAACAAATAGACACATTGATGATTTGGACTATGGTTTTGATTTTTATAGTTCAAACAATTACTCAATTTCTTTTATATTTCTTTGCATACAAATACAAGGGAAGTAAAACATCTAAAGCATTATTTTACACTGATAATCATAAACTGGAGTTATTGTGGACTACTATTCCTGCTATTGTGTTGACCGGTTTCATTACCTATGGCCTTTTAACGTGGTCAAATGTTATGAATATGCAGAAAAACAATGATCCTATGGTCATTGAACTTTATGCCCAACAATTTAATTGGAAAGCAAGATATGCTGGAGAGGACAATGTATTAGGAAAATCAAATGTCAGACTTATAGATATTGACAGGGCTAATATATTGGGCCTTGATGAAAATGATCCTAATGCAGCGGATGATGTAATTACAACAGAACTTCATTTACCGGTTGACAAACCTATATTATTCATCATGAGGTCTCAGGATGTTCTTCATTCGGCATATATGCCACACTTTAGGGCACAAATGAATTGTGTTCCGGGAATGATTACTAAGTTTGCATTTACTCCAACAGTTACTACAGAAGAAATGAGGCAAAATCCATCTATGATTGATAAAGTAATTAACATCAATAACATAAGGGAAGAAAAAAGTAAAGAGTTAGCTTTGAAAGGTGAAGAACCACTAGATCCATATGAATTTGATTATTTATTATTGTGTAATAAAATCTGTGGGAAGTCTCACTATAACATGCAAATGAAGATTATTGTTGAAACTCAGCAAGAATTTGACAACTGGTATGAACAACAAACTTTATTTAAGAATTCGCTAATTGCGCAAAATTAAAACTATGGCAGAATATATAGAATTTGATAAAGATCATCACGCTCATCATCACAAAGAAACATTTATAACCAAATATATTTTTAGTCAAGATCATAAAATGATTGCTAAACAATATTTGTTTACCGGTGTTTTTTTCATGGGTATAATTGGAATACTTATGTCAGCATTAATGCGAATGCAAATTGCCTGGCCAGAAGAACCAAATATATTTTTCGATTTTTTACTTGGTAAATGGGCTCCAGAAGGTGTTATGGATGCAGATATCTATTTAGCACTTGTAACTATGCACGGTACTATTATGGTTTTCTTTGTCCTTACAGCAGGCCTAAGTGGAACTTTTAGTAATTTACTTATTCCATTGCAGTTAGGTGCCCGTGATATGGCTTCTGGTTTTCTTAATATGATTGCGTTCTGGCTATTCTTTTTATCCACTGTTTTGATGGTTTCGTCAATTTTTGTTGAAGCTGGACCAGCAGCTGCAGGTTGGACGATTTACCCTCCGTTAAGTGCTCTTGAAATGGCACAACCTGGATCGGGCTTAGGAATGACTTTGTGGTTGGTTTCTATGGCATTTTTTATTGCATCCTCATTATTAGGTTCTTTAAATTATATTGTCACGGTCCTAAATCTAAGGACAAAAGGTATGTCACTTACAAGAATGCCTTTAACAATCTGGGCATTTTTTGTTACTGCTATTATTGGTGCGATTTCATTTCCAGTACTTCTATCAGCAGCCCTACTATTAATTATGGATAGAAGCTTTGGAACTTCCTTTTTCCTATCTGATATCTTTATACAAGGAGAAGTATTGCACTATCAGGGAGGATCTCCTGTCTTATTTGAGCACCTATTTTGGTTTTTAGGACACCCTGAAGTTTATATTGTATTATTACCAGCACTTGGAATAGCTTCCGAGGTAATCGCAACTCATGCTAGAAAACCAATTTTTGGTTATAAAGCAATGATCGTTTCCATTTTGGCTATTGCATTTTTATCTACAATCGTATGGGGTCATCATATGTTTGTGACAGGAATGAATCCTTTTTTAGGTTCTGTATTTACCTTTACTACCCTATTAATTGCGATTCCTTCAGCTGTAAAAGCCTTTAATTATATTACAACTCTTTGGAAAGGAAATATTCAATTTAATACTCCAATGCTTTTTGCGATCGGATTTGTTTCAACATTTATTACAGGTGGTTTAACCGGAATTATTTTAGGTGACAGTGCTCTAGACATAAATGTTCATGATACATATTTTGTGGTTGCACATTTTCATTTAGTAATGGGTATATCGGCACTTTATGGAATGTTGGCAGGAATATATCATTGGTATCCAATACTTTTTGGAAAAATGATGAATAAAAATCTTGGTTACATACATTTTTGGGTAACTGCTATTTCAGCATATGGTGTTTTTTTCCCAATGCATTTTATTGGAATGGCTGGCCTACCAAGAAGATATTATTCTAATACAAATTTCCCTCTGTTCGATGACCTTGCTGATACTAATCAAATCATTACTATGTTTGCTTTAATGGGTGCTGCAGTACAGCTTGTTTTCCTATATAATTTTATGTATAATATTTTTTACGGTAAAAAAGCTCCACAAAATCCTTGGAAGTCGACAACTCTAGAGTGGACTGCATCTCAAAAACACATTCATGGAAATTGGCAAGGAAAAATTCCTGAGGTACATAGATGGCCCTATGATTACAGTAAGCCAGGCTATAAAGAAGATTTTGTTCCACAACATATACCTTTGAAGAAAGGCGAAGAAGAATATTAATTGTCATATCAGAATAAAGAAAAAGCCTTTCTAATTTTAGAAAGGCTTTTTCTTTATATTTGTTTTCATGAATGAAAACCTTGACCCTTCTGCAGAAAATCTTTCCGAAAATGAGAGAGAATTTGAAAATAACCTAAGACCAATTTCATTTAACGATTTTTCTGGCCAAGAGCATGTTATAAACAATCTTAAAATATTTGTAGAAGCTGCAAATCAACGAAATGAGGCTTTGGATCATACTTTATTTCATGGCCCACCAGGACTTGGAAAAACTACACTAGCTAATATTCTATCAAAAGAGCTAGATGTTGAAATTAAAGTAACATCAGGACCTGTATTAGATAAACCTGCTGACCTAGCAGGCCTATTAACAAATCTTAAAGAAAGAGATGTGTTATTTATTGACGAAATTCACAGACTTAGCCCTATAGTTGAAGAATATCTTTACTCGGCAATGGAGGATTATAAAATTGATATAATGATAGAGTCGGGTCCCAATGCTAGATCCGTAGAAATAAATCTAGAACCCTTTACACTAGTTGGTGCAACAACTAGATCAGGATTACTTACAGCCCCAATGAGAGCAAGGTTTGGAATAACAAATAGGTTAAAATATTATGATTCCAAATTACTTTCAACCATAGTTGAAAGGAGTGCAAAGATATTAGACATAGGTATTTCAATGGAAGCTGCAATTGAAATTGCTGGGAGGAGTAGAGGTACACCAAGAATTGCTAATTCACTGCTTAGAAGAGTCAGGGATTTTGCTCAAATAAAGGGAGATGGTAAAATTGATATTAATATTACAAAATCAAGCCTAAAGGCATTGAACGTTGATATAAGTGGTCTTGACGAAATGGATAACAAGATATTAAGTACAATTATTGATAAGTTTGGTGGTGGTCCAGTTGGAATTACAACCTTGGCAACAGCGGTGAGTGAAAATCCTGAAACTATTGAGGAAGTCTATGAACCATTTTTAATTCAGCAGGGTTTTATAATGAGAACTCCTCGTGGACGTCAAGCTACTGAATTAGCTTTTAAACATTTAAACAAAGAATTTAAGTCATCTCAAAAAGGACTTTTTTAGACTTACATGCATAATCATTCTAATATAGAAAGTCTTACAATTGATATTAAAACCAAAGCAAAGACTCTAGGTTTTATGTCTTGTGGTATTAGTAAGGCTGGATTTTTGGAAGATGAAGCTCCTAAGCTTGAAAACTGGTTAAATAAAAATATGAATGGAGAAATGTCTTATATGGAAAGAAACTTTGATATGAGATTAGACCCCACAAAAATTGTTGAAGGAGCAAAAAGTGTGATATCACTGACATATAATTATTATTCAGAAAAAAACGGTGAAAATTCAAATTTTAAGATTTCAAAATATGCTTATGGAAATGACTATCACTTCGTAATTAAAAATAAATTAAAGGATTTATTTGAATACATTAAAGAAAAAACAGGTGATATAAACGGTCGAGTTTTTGTTGACTCGGCTCCTGTCTTGGAGAGGGCATGGGCTAAAAAAAGTGGATTAGGATGGATTGGAAAGAATACGAATCTTATTTCAAAAAAGAATGGCTCCTTTTTTTTCTTGTGTGAAATTATTTTAGACTTAGAACTAGATTATGATCATATTGAAACAGATCATTGTGGATCTTGTACTGCATGCATTGATGCTTGTCCTACAAATGCAATTGTAGAACCATATGTAGTTGATGGTAGCAGATGTATTTCTTATTATACAATTGAGCTTAAAAATAATATACCAGATTATGCCAAAAATACTTATGACGATTGGATTTTTGGATGTGATATTTGTCAAGATGTATGTCCATGGAATAGGTTTTCTAAATCTCATAAAGAGCCTTTATTTAACTCTGATGGCGAGTTTTTGTCTATGAGTAAAAATGATTGGATTGAGATGACTAAAGAAACTTTTAATAAGGTATTTAGAAACTCTGCAATCAAAAGAGCAGGCTTTGATGGAATCAAACGTAATATCGAGTTTATAAAAAGGAAATAATTCTAAAATTTTAAGATTATTTACATTAATTTGCCTAATTAAATAATTTAACAACAGAAGACTAGATGATTACTCATATAAAAGGAAGATTATCCGAAAAATCACCAACTAATGTTGTCATTGAAACAAATGGAATTGGATACTGGATAAATATTTCTCTAACCACATTTTCTCAGATTCCAAATCAAGAAAATATTAAGTTATTTACACACCTTCAAATAAAAGAGGATTCTCATTCTCTATATGGGTTTTACACACTAAAAGAAAGGGAAATTTTTAGACTTTTAATTTCTGTCAGTGGCGTAGGTACAAGTATAGCCAGAACAATGCTTTCTTCACTTTCCCCGGAACAAGTGATAGACGCAATATCATCAAATAATGTTTCAATTGTACAATCAGTCAAGGGAATTGGAAGTAAAACAGCTCAGAGATTAATTATAGAATTAAGAGACAAAGTATTGAAAATCTATGATATTGATGAAGCTTTTGTTGATTCAAACAATACCACAAGACAAGAAGCGTTATCTGCTTTAGAGGTTCTTGGTATAAATAAAAAATCTGCGGAGAGATTAGTTGACAAAATAATTAAAGATAATTTTGATATCTCTGTTGAGGAAATCATCAAGGAGACTTTGAAAAATATTTAATGAATTTAATGTATCATTTTTTTAAACAAGACTTCGTATATATTTTATTATTTAGTTCCCTTTCGTTACTAAATATATATTCTCAACAAATTGAGTTTGATTTGGGTCAGATAGAAACACCTGGTAGTTCTAGTTACCTGGAAAATTATGAATATGACTCGACTCTAAATATTTACTACTATAATGATAAATTTGGAAACTATGATATTAATTACCCAATTATTTTAAGTCCAGAGGAGTATAATAACTTAATCTTAAAAGAGGATTTAAAAAACTATTACAAGACAAAAATTGATGCAGCAGATGGAAAAAAAGAGGGCACATCCGATGATCAAAAAAATTTAATACCAGAAATATATGTAAATTCAGAGGTTTTTGAATCAATTTTTGGAGGAAATACAATTCAGGTTGTTCCACAGGGCTCCTTAGAAGTTGATATGGGAATATTATATACAAAACAAGATAATCCCTCATTTTCCCCAAGAAATAAAAGTAATTTAACCTTTGACTTTGACCAAAGAATAGGATTAAGTTTAATCGGAAAGGTAGGAACTAGAGTAGAATTAAATGCAAATTTTGACACACAATCTTCCTTTGATTTTCAAAACTTGTTAAAATTAGAATATGAACCTACAGAGGATGATATAATCCAAAAAATTGAAGTTGGAAATGTAAGTATGCCTTTAAATAGCTCTTTAATTTCTGGAGCTCAAAGCCTATTTGGTGTAAAAACAGAATTAAAATTTGGTAATACGACAATAAAGGCAATTTTTTCAGAGCAAAAATCAGAGTCTAGATCTGTTGTTTCTGAAGGTGGGGGTACAATACAAGAATTTGAATTCAGACCCCTTAATTATGATGAAAACCGCCATTTTTTCTTAAGTCATTTTTTTAGAAATAAATATGATGAGTCATTATTAAATTACCCTTTTATAAACTCTAATATTCAAATAACACGTGCTGAAGTTTGGGTTACAAACAGGAATAATCAAATTGATAATGTGCGTAACATAGTTGCATTTCAAGACTTAGGCGAGTCTAGTTCTGTATCGTCATCTGTAAGTATTTTGGCTCAGCCGGATTCTTATCCAGACAATTCAAATAATGCTTATGACCCTGAATCTATCGACGATCCCGGTTATCAGTTAAATTCTTTGGTTAGAGATATCGCTTCAGTTTCATCTGGAATTTTGGTTCCTCAAGTTAATGAAGGGATTGATTATGTTAAGCTAGAAAATGCAAAAAAACTTCGTGAAAATATTGATTATAAAATACATTCTCAGTTGGGGTATATTTCACTGAATCAGAGGCTAGAAAATGATGAGATTTTAGCAGTTGCTTTTCAGTTTGCTGTCGGGGATCAGGTTTTTCAGGTTGGTGAATTTGCTAATGATGGTGTTCAAGCTACAGAGGTTGTTCAGAATGATAGTAACCAAATTGTAAGTTCAAATAATTTGATACTGAAATTATTAAAGAGTACAGTGACTGATGTTAGTCAACCTTTGTGGAATCTAATGATGAAAAATATTTACAATACTGGAGCATACCAACTAGAAAGAGACGGATTTAAACTAAATATTTTTTATGATGAATCCGCCGAATTAAACTATATAACACCAGTTGATGGTACTCAATTTCCAGACCCTATTCCAGGAGATATTGCATTAAGTGAGAAACCACTATTAAGAGTTTTTAATTTTGATAGGCTAAACTTCAACAATGATCCTCAAATTAACGGAGATGGTTTTTTTGATTTTGTTTCAAACACCACGGTTATTGAGCAAAATGGAAAAATTATTTTTACAAAAATTGAACCTTTTGGAGAATTTTTATTTGAATCATTAAGATTAAATATAGCAGAAGATTATGATGGTAATCAAAATATTGAATCTGATTATAATAGTAATCAAAAAAAATATGTTTACCACACCCTTTATAATTCAACAAAAACTGCTGCTGAGCAGGTGTCTGAAAAAAATAAATTTATTATTAGAGGTAAGTATAAATCTTCTTCAAACGGAGGTATTCCCATCGGCGCATTTAATGTTCCTCGCGGTTCTGTCACAGTTACAGCTGGCGGTAGAGTTCTTGTTGAGGGTGTAGATTATACGGTTAATTATCAGATGGGAACTGTTCAAATATTGGACGGAGGACTTCAAGCCTCAAATATTCCTATAAATGTCAGTGTAGAAAATAATGCCATGTTCGGTCAACAAACAAAAAGATTTTCTGGATTTAATGTTGAGCACAAATTTGACGAAAATTTTATAATGTCTGCTACTTTATTGAACCTAAATGAAAGACCATTGACTCAAAAAGCGAACTTTGGTACTGAGCCGATAAACAATACCATTTTTGGATTTGATGCAAACTTTTCTAAAGAGATACCTTTTTTGACGAGAATTCTAAATAAGTTGCCAAATATTGAGACTGAAGTCCCTTCCGATATTTCAATGAGAGGTGAATTTGCATATTTATTACCTGGCACTCCAAAGGGTAATAATTTTGACGGTGAAGCCACATCTTACATTGATGATTTTGAAGGTACCCAGAGTGTTATTGATTTACTAAGCCCCCAATCATGGTCTATTTCAAGTCGTCCTAAACAACTAGGCAGAATATATAATGATGGAAATGAGGATGATAGTGGTATTCAAAACGGATATGACAGAGCTTTATTAAATTGGTATTCAATAGATCCGATTTTTTACAGTGGAGAAAGACCTAGTGACATCTCAGATGATGAAACTTCAAATTTATATTCAAGAAGAATATTTATAAATGAGATATTTCCTGAGCGAGATCTTGTTCAAGGACAATCATCTGTTATAAATTCTTTAGATCTCAATTTTTATCCAACTCTAAGAGGACCATATAATATGAAATCTACTGTTTCTGACGGAGTAATTGACAACCCCAATGATTCATGGGCTGGTATTACCAGACTTATTAATACAACTGATTTTGAGCAATCTAATGTTGAATATTTAGAGTTTTGGTTAATGGATCCTTTTTTAAATAATAATCAAAATTCAGGAGGTAATCTTACATTTAATCTTGGTAATATCTCTGAAGACATTATTAAAGATGGAAGAAAACAATATGAAAACGGATTACCAGAAGATGGAGACATAAGTTTATTGCCAACTACATTATGGGGAACTGTGGTGCCACAAAATCAATCATTAGTGTATGCCTTTTCTTCTGAGGGTGAAACCAGAAATAATCAAGATGTTGGTTTAGACGGTTATGATGATTCTGAGGAGTCTATAAAATTTCCATCATTTTCAGAGCTTCAGGACCCTATGAATGATAATTATACATATTTTTTAAATAGGGATGGTGACATATTTGAAAGATATAAGGGGTATAACGGTACAGAGGGTAATTCCCCCGAAGGTATTTCCAATACCGATAGGGGCTACAGTACATTGCCTGATGTGGAGGATATTAATAGAGACAATACAATGAATACAATTGACAGTTATTTTCAATATAAAATCAATATTAGTCCAACAACTCTTATGGACATTAATAATAATTTAATAGTTGACAGGAAAGAAAAACTGGTTAATTTACCTAATGGAACTTCAGAATTAGTGAAATGGTATCAGTTTAGAATCCCAATAAATGAACCAAGCTCTGTCATTGGTGGTTTAACCGACTTCAGATCTATTAGATTCATAAGAATGTTTTTAAGTGATTTTGAGGTAAATACAATTATGAGATTTGGTACTTTAGAGTTAGTTAGAAGTGATTGGCGTAAGTATAAATTGACTCTTGACCAGGAATTAGATAATAATAATGACATAACAGATTTTACGGTGGGTGTAATCGGAATTCAAGAGAATGAAGGCAGATATGTATCTCCTCCAGGTGTTGAGAGAGAGCAATTTAACAACAATAATACAATTATTAGACAAAACGAGCAATCCCTGGTTATTGATGTGTGTGATCTTGAGCCCGAAGATTCAAGAGCTATTTATAAAAATATAAATGTTGACATGAGACAGTTTAAAAGACTAAGAATGTTCATGCATGCAGAGGAAACCGATGAATCCAGTTTTTATGATGGAGACTTAATTGGCTTTATTCGATTAGGTAATGACTTAACGGAAAACTATTATCAGATTGAAATCCCATTACAAGAATCTCCTAATTTATCATTAGACCCTGAATTAGTATGGCCAATTGCAAATCAAATCGACCTACCCGTAAATGCATTAGAAACTATCAAATCTCTTTCTATTTTAAACGGGAACTTAAATTCTGAAAATCCTATATTTTATGATTTAATTAATGATGAGGTTATTACAAGCCCTGTTCAAGAATTTTCCACAATTGAAATTGGAAATCAAAGAATCGCTATTAAGGGAAATCCTAATTTTGGAGATATTAAAACCCTAATGATTGGAGTTAAAAACCCAAGGCAGGATAATATGAATTCTTGTGGTCAAGTTTGGTTTAATGAATTAAGACTTTCTGATATGGACAATGAAGGAGGTTGGGCTGCAACTTTTGCCGTAGACAGTAATATTGCTGATTT
>CACLPI010000006.1 GCA_902608795.1 uncultured Bacteroidota bacterium | reverse complement strand
TGAGTTTGACATTTCAAATGAAAAACTATTAATAGAAAAAGGCTCAATTTGTATCAATGGCGTCAGTTTAACCGTTTTCAATATTGAGAAAAACACATTTAATGTAACTATTATTCCTTACACATTTGAAAACACTTCCTTTAAAAAATTAAATAAAGGAGACCTCGTTAATGTAGAATTTGATATGATTGGCAAGTATCTTGCTAGATATAATAAGTAATAATTAAAACACAATATAAAATGAAAAATGTCTTAAAAATAGTTGGTGTATTATTTGCAGCTGGTATTATCTATATTGCCTACATGCTAGCAAACCCTATAAGCCCAAAAGAAACTATTGGATACAGTTCTGAAAACAAAACTTTTCAAGTTGTTTACAGCCGTCCATACAAAAATGATAGGTTAATCTTTGGGCCTGAGAAAGATGGAGCGCTTGTGCCCTTTGGAAAATACTGGAGAACAGGGGCTAATGCAGCAACAACATTTGAAACATCTTCTGATGTTTTGTTTAATGGTGAAGAACTTAGAGCTGGAAAATACGCTCTTTTTACTTTCCCAAATGAAAAAAGATGGAAAATAGCTCTTGGTTCAGAAAGCGATGTTTTCTTTGCGATCTCAAGGCCTGACCCTGAATTTGATATACTTAAAACATCTGTCACCCCCCAATCTTTAGAAAAACCCTTAGAACAGTTTACAATGGAATTTTCAGATGATTCTCTGGGTGTAAGTCTGAATTTAGCATGGGACAAAACAACTATTTCAATTCCTTTAGAATAACATAATGTTTAGCTTAAAAAACCTTTTTAAAATTTTATCGTTTATTATAATCATAACATTGGCAGTTTATTTTGCTGTAGCTACGATACAAAACAAACAAAATATTATGAGTTTTGAAGACTATGACCCTCCATCTTCATTAATAGTTGAGGGGACGGTGATAAAAAAAGCAAAATTCAAGTTTATTGATGTACATAGTCATTTGTGGGATTTACCATTAAAGGATTTAGATAAGCTTGTTGCTGAAATGGATGAGCTTAATATGGGTTATATAGTTAATTTAAGCGGTCATGGTTTTGGCTCATTTAGAGGAACGCCTCAAGCAGTTAAAGATGAATATTTTGAACAATCCCTTAAAAATGTTCAAGAAAACCAACCCGATAGGATTGGTATTTTTATAAATGTTGATTTTGATAACCCGGATGATGCGGCCCATATTAAAACTCAGGCAAATGTAATAAGGGATGCTGTTGCCAAGGGTGCAATTGGTTTGAAGGTGTATAAAACATTAGGGTTGACAAGTAAGGATTCTAAGGGAAATAGAGTTCGTGTTGACGATGAAAGGCTGGGCCCCATATGGGAGGTTTGTGGTGAGTTAGGAATTCCTGTTTTGATTCATTCTGCTGATCCATTTCAGTTCTGGCTTCCAAAAGATAATCAAAATGAAAGGTGGTTTGAATTAAAAGAAAAACCTAACAGGTACTATGGAGACTCTGATTTTATTCCCCCATTTGAAGATATTATCAAAGAACAGCACACAGTTTTTCGAAGACACAAGAACACAACATTTATCAATGCCCACCTTGGATGGATGGGTAATGATTTAGACAAACTAGGTAAACATCTTGATGAGTTTCCAAATGTTGTCACAGAATTTGGAGCTGTAATTGCTGAGTTAGGCAGACAGCCCAAAACTGCTAGACAGTTTTTTATCGAATATCAAGACAGGATTATGTTTGGCAAAGATAGTTATAAGCCTGAGGAGTTTCACACCTATTTTAGAGTGTTGGAGTCAGATGACGAATATTTTGACTACTTTAGAAAAAGACACGCCTTTTGGAAAATGTATGGCTTAAACCTACCTGACGAAGTGTTAAAGAAGGTTTATTATAAAAATGCTCTTCGACTTTTTCCCTCAATTCCGAAAGGGCTCTTTGAATAAAAACAGAAGTATTTAAATCTCAATTTAGAATTTACAAAAATTTCGTATTTTAGTAGACCGTCTTGTTACTAAATACAAGGCAAGTGGACATTTAAAAAAATATATATGAAAAACCTGAAACTAATATTGGTTTCTTTAGCAATCCTTTTATCTAATGATTTGACGTTTGGACAGGATTCTAAGGACAATGAAATTGCTGTTAAGTCTGCCTTAAATGCATTTAAATTTAGAAGTGTTGGGCCAGCATTTATGTCTGGTAGAATTGCAGACATTGCAATTGATCCAACAAACGAAAATATTTGGTATGTTGCTGTTGGGTCTGGTGGGGTTTGGAAAACTGAAAATTCTGGTACAACCTGGAAAGCAATTGCTGATAATATGCCTTTTTACTCCACTGGATGTATAACAATAGATCCTCATAACAATGCGTCTATTTGGCTTGGAACCGGTGAGAATGTTGGTGGTAGACATGTTGGAATTGGTCATGGAGTATATCACAGTAATGATGGTGGTGGTTCATGGGAAGATATGGGGCTAAATAACTCTGAACATATCTCAAAAATAATAGTGCACCCTGATGACCCGAAAACTGTCTGGGTTGCATCTCAAGGACCTCTTTGGAGCCCTGGAGGTGAAAGAGGTTTGTTTAAAACGTCTGACGGTGGTAAAACATGGAAAAATACACTTTCTATAAATCAGTGGACTGGTGTTACTGACTTGGTAGTTGATCCAACAAACCCTGATATATTATACGCAGCTAGCTGGCAAAGACATAGAAATGTTGCAGCATTAATGGGTGGTGGGCCTGGAACTTCACTTTACAAAAGTGTTGATAGTGGGGAGAGTTGGTTCAAAATTGACAATGGACTGCCATCTTCAAACATGGGTAAAATTGGTCTAGCAATTTCTCCTATGAAACCAAATGTATTATATGCCGCTATTGAGCTAGACAGAAGAAATGGAGCTGTATATAGGACTGAGAATAGTGGTGGTAACTGGGAAAGAATGTCAAACACAGTTTCTGGTGGTACAGGTCCCCATTATTACCAAGAGCTTGTGGCTTCTCCACATGTGTTTGACAAAATCTATTTGATGAATGTAAGAGTTTTGGTTTCTGACAATGGCGGAGAAGATTTTTATACAATGTCTGAAAAAAGAAAGCATTCTGACAATCACTCTCTAACCTTTAAAGCAAATGACCCTAATTACATGTTAATAGGTACTGACGGTGGAATTTATGAGTCTTTTGATGACTCTGAAACCTGGAAGTTTGTTGGTAATTTGCCTTTAACTCAATTCTACAAATTAGCTCTTGATGATGCTGAACCTTTTTACAATATTTATGGAGGAACACAAGATAATAATACACAAGGGGGGCCATCAAGGACTTTCAAAAGAAGTGGTATTTCAAATTCTGAATGGAAAGTTGTTCTTGGTGGTGACGGTCATCAACCTGCAACTGAACCTGGAAATCCAGATATAATATATGCACAATCTCAGCAGGGTTACATCAATAGAATTGACATGACAAATGGTGAGGTAACGAGTATAAGACCTCAAGAGGGTATTGATGAACCTTATGAAAGATTTAATTGGGACTCGCCTATTCTTGTTAGTTATCATGACCCTAAACGTTTATATTTTGGAACGCAAAGGGTTTGGAGGTCAGACAATAGAGGTGATGACTGGACGGTTATTTCAGGCGATCTTACCAAAGATGAGGAAAGGCTTTCTCTACCAATTATGGGTAAAGTGCAAAGTTTTGATAATGCGTGGGACGTATATGCAATGTCTACATATAACACTGTTACATCACTTTCAGAGTCACCCATAGACGAAGATATTCTTTACGCTGGAACAGACGATGGTATTATCCAGTATACAAAAGATGGTGGGGAAAATTGGATAAAAATGACTGTTGATAAGCTGCCAAATACTCCTTCTACTGCATTTGTAAACGATATTAAGGCGGATCTTCATGATCCTAATACAGCTTATGTTGTTTTAGATAATCATAAATTTGGGGATTACAAGCCTTATTTATTTAAAACATCCAATGGGGGTAAAACCTGGAAATCTATTTCAGCCGGAATTCCTGATGGCACCTTGCTTTGGAGAATTGTTCAAGATCATGTTGACAAAAACATATTGTTTTTAGCTACAGAATATGGTGTTTATGTAAGCCTTAATCAAGGGGAGGAGTGGCATGAGTTTTCTAGAGGATTGCCTACAATTTCTGTTAGAGATTTGGCTATTCAAAAAAGAGAAAACGACTTGGTCTTAGCAACCTTTGGAAGAAGCTTTTATGTCTTGGATGATTACAGTGGCTTAAGAGATATTAACAAAGAAAATATGGATAAAGAAGGTTTTGTTTTCCAACCAAGAAAAGCCCTACAATATAATCAGGTAAGTGGAGGCACTACAAGTGATGGTATGTCCTCATATTATGCTAAAAACCCAAAATACGGGGCTAATATAAAATATTATATCAAGAAAGGAAAAAGCTCAATTCGATCACAAAGGATTGCTAAAGAGTCTTTTAATGGAATTAATTCAGAGGTTGTTGAAGCACTTCTTATTGCCGGGTATGACAGCCCTAGAAGTTTATTTGATGACGAAATAAATGATATTGCAGAAAATTCCAATTTATCAAAAAGTGAGGTTGAAAGGGTTTTGTCAATAGTGAGAAATAACCAAAAAACTGGAGTTAATATAGCGTTTCCTGGCTGGGAACAATTGGATGCTGAATTAAATGAAAATTTTGCAAAAGCAATTATAGTTATTAAAGACAGTGATGGAAACAAGGTTAAGGAAATCTCAAGGTCGCTTGCAAGAGGTGTTCGTGAAGTTAACTGGGATTTAACCGAAGATATTACAACAACGATTAATGCGGGTTCTTCTTACGCATCAGGTATGACCAGATGGGTGGATCCTGGTAAATACTATGTTGAATTACATAAGAGTATAGATGGGGTTTTAACTCAAATTTCTGAACCTGTGGTGCTTACTGTTGAAAGAATAAAAAAAGGTACTTTAACAAACCCAGAATCTAACAAACATGATGAGTATTATGGTAGGTTGGCTTCTCTCTACAAAACAGTAAACAAATATAGATCTAGTTTTGAGAAATCTAATAACAGAGTCAAGTCATATGGTTCTGTATTAAAATATGTTTCAAATGATAGAGACAAAATTGAAAAAAACATTAAGCTCTTGATTGATCGAGAAAATGTTTTATATTCAAAGCTTTTCGGAAATAAGTCTAAAAAAGAGATTGGTGAAAAAGAGCCACAAAGTATTTTTGACAGGCTTTCTAATGCAAGAGGTGGATGGTACTCTAGCTCTTATGGGCCAACCCGATTACATATGAAAAGTTTTGATATGGCTAAGGAAATGTTCGAAAGGCTGAAGCCTGAAATGGACGCCTACTTTGAAAATGTAGAAGTGGTAGGAAAGATCTTGGAGGAGGCCGGTGCTCCAATTGTGCTGGACTAAATCAAGTTTTTAGTTAATAGAAAACCCCCAATTTTAATTGGGGGTTTTTAATTTTATGCCATCTTTACTAGAATTTTACTCCCAAGCTGTTTTGACATTAAAAAATCTGACAACCTTTCCTTGATCAACGAGATACCAGTCATTAATTAATGATTTTTTTTGTAGACCTGTAGAGTCTGTTTTTGTTACCTCAAAGCCTGCATTGACCCATTCGGCTGAGATTTCAGGATTGTC
Source organism: uncultured Bacteroidota bacterium (assembly GCA_902608795.1). Classification (GTDB taxonomy): domain Bacteria; phylum Bacteroidota; class Bacteroidia; order Flavobacteriales; family Flavobacteriaceae; genus MED-G13. The sequence continues at coordinate 53,365 of CACLPI010000006.1, read as the reverse complement.
GTCTTTAATTGCAAAAGCCCAAGTCATTTTCCAATCATAATCTTCATTTTGATTAGAAAGGCTTTGAATAAATGCGTCTGCAGTATTATACTTTTCACCCTCAGCAAACGAAACGTAAACCGAGTCTGCAAGTAAAGGCCTCATAGATTCAAAATCTTGAGATGACCAGTATTTGTCAAGCTCTAAAACAACATCAACTGATTCTTGTGTTCCAATTTTAATCTTGTTGTCTCTTGGGGTAAACCCATTTGAATCTTCGATACAAGGGGTGTTTGAACACGAAACAATAAAAACAAGTGACATTAAAATATAGATTAGTTTATTCATAGTTATACTTTTTATGTTATAAAACGCAATTTATAAATTATAATTAATATAACGTTAAGTTTTGTAAATTTGGCGCACGTTATTTCTTATAATATTTGAACTATGAAAAAGTTAATTTCGATTACACTTCTTTTTTTAATATACTCTCTTGAAGTGAATTCACAAAAATCAACAGAATCTACCTACAGCTATCTTGAAGCTTTTAAAACTGCTTTTTATACAACCCCTTCGTCTGAATATAGGTCTGCAAGTGGAAAGCCTGGTCATAAATATTGGCAAAATAGAGCTGACTATATCATTGATGTAGAGCTAGATACTCTTTCTGACATAATAATGGGGAAAGAAATTATAAAGTATACAAACAATAGTCCTGATGAAATGAGTTTTTTATGGCTGCAAATGGACCAAAACCTTTTCATGGATGATTCAAGAGGAAATGCTATAATACCCCTGAATGGTAGCAGGAATGGATCAAAAGGACAAAAGCTTGATGGTGGGTTTAAAATTTCAGCTGTTCAAATTATATCTGGAAAAGGCAGAGATAGATCAATTATCGATGCAGAATATGAGGTTTATGATACGCGCATGAAAGTAAATCTTCCAAAACCTTTAAAAGCAAACGGAGGAGAACTTTCTGTAAAAATTGATTTTTCGTTTTTATCACCAGATTATGGTTCAGACAGAATGGGTATACTTAGAACTGATAATGGAAAGGTTTATACAATCGCTCAATGGTATCCTAGAATGTGTGTTTATGACGATTTAAATGGTTGGAACACATTGCCATATACTGGACAAGGCGAATTCTATTTAGAATACGGAGACTTTAATGTAAACATAACTGCGCCAGCAGATCACATTGTTGTTTGTTCTGGGAAGCTATTAAATCCTCTTGAGACCTATACATTAGATCAACTTGACAGGTGGGCTAAGGCTGAGGCCAGTGATGAAACCGTAATGATTAGAACGCCTGAAGAAATTAACGATCCTGGCTCAAGGCCCTTGGGAAGAGAAATGACCACATGGAGGTTTAGAATTAATAATGCCAGAGATGTTGCTTGGGCGTCATCTTCAGCATTTATTTTGGATGCGGCTAGAATTAATCTTCCTAGTGGAAAAAACTCCATGGCAATTTCAGCTTATCCGATTGAAAGTTATGGAGATAATGCTTGGGAGAGGTCAACCGAATACACCAAGTTTTCTGTTGAGCATTACTCAGAAAAATGGTTTGAATACCCATACACTACCGCTATTAATGTGGCTGGGAATGTCAAGGGGATGGAGTACCCTGGTGTCTCTTTTTGCTACTACGCGTCTAAAGGAGAAAGTTTGTGGGGTGTAACCGATCACGAGTTTGGACACAATTGGTTTCCAATGATTGTTGGGTCAAATGAGAGGTTATACGGATGGATGGATGAAGGGTTTAACTCTTTTATTAATGATATTGCGACCAAAGAATTTAATGATGGTGAGTATTATCCCGGCAAAACCAACCAACACAGAATGGCTGTGGATTATGGTTTTTATTCCGACAGGGTTGAGCCGACGATTACTGCTCCAGACAACTTGATTGAAGATAATATGGGTTTACAATATAGAAAAACGGCTATGGTTTTGTGGCTGTTAAGAGATAATGTTCTTGGCAAAAAAAGGTTTGATGATGCATTTAAGGAATACATACACCGTTGGGCATATAAACACCCTTCTCCTAATGATTTTTTCAGAACTATGGAAGATGTTTCTGGAGAGAACCTAGGTTGGTTCTGGAGAGGTTGGATTTTGAACAATTGGAGTGTTGATCAAGCAATTACAAACGTACAATATGTATTGGGAGACCCGGGCAAAGGAGCCTACATAACTGTAAAAAACATGAGGGAAATTCCGATGCCGCTAAATTTGGAAATTACAACGGTAAGCGGACAAAAGATTAATAAGACTTTGCCTGTGGAAATTTGGAAAAACAATATTGACTGGAAGTTTCTGGTGGAAACCACGGAGGCATTTGAGAAAGTTATAGTTGATCCTGACTTTGAATACCCAGATGTTAACCCACGAAATAATTACTGGTATAAGTCGGAATAATTATATTGAAACAAAATAAATTATTGTCGGTACAAAAACTATTACAGAAAGGTAGTCCATCCATTTAGGGTGTTTTTCTTTTGAATGCCAATATGAGAGAAATATTAAGGGGGCCTGGAAAGGCATTCTTATCATAGCTTGTGTTTTAGATATGCCTAATAATTGTTGTGGGGTTTCAGAAAGGTATAGGTATATGTTTGCTGGAAAAACAATGATAAGAAGAAAAATTAGGGTAAATGAGCCAACCTTTCTTGTCTTTTTATTTAAAATAAGCAGCCCTCCTAGCACCTCTAAAACTCCAGTAAAGTAAACTGCAAAGCTTTTATATTTTATTTGTGGGGGGGTTATATTTATAAAATATTGCGGGTCTATAAAATGCTTAACTCCAATAAACACATACAAGAAGCTCATCACCAAAATAGTGATCAATTTATAGTTTTTAATTAAACTGTTTTTTGGATTTAACATTTGTCTGAGGCTGGGTTAGCTATAGGATGTCTTCAGTTTTTGATTTTGCGTTAAATATAGTGTTTAGATCTTAATTTCTTTTCTGGCACGGTTTTTTATGAAATGATTATAAAAATCCATGAAAAAATTAATATACTTTTTAAGCCTGAGCTGTTTTTTTGGTTTCTCCCAAAATCAAGTAAACCTCCAAGAAAGTTCAGTAAAATGGACAGGAGTACAGCTTTCAGGTAAATCACATTATGGCACACTTTCGTTCAAGTCTGCTGACTTAAGTTTTAGCGATGAAAAATTAGTTGGTGGCAATTTTGTAGTTGATATGACCTCGCTTTCGGTTGACGATTTAACCGGCAGAGGTAAAACGTCACTTGAGGGGCACTTAAAAGCCAATGACTTTTTTTCTGTAAATGACTTTAATTATTCAGAGTTAACACTGAAAACTGTGGATGTGGTTTCAGAAAATGAATATAGTGCCACAGGTGAACTAACAATTAAGGGGCGCACTAACAAAGCAAAAGTTTCTTTCCACAAAGAGGAGGGTTCAAAAAACATGAAAGCAAAACTGGTTTTTGACAGGTCGAAATATGATGTTCGTTACGGATCAGGAAGCTTTTTTGAAAACCTAGGAGACAAATTAATTCTTGATGATATCGAGTTGGAAGTGACTCTAATAATAATGTAGTTATTTAAAATTGGTCCAATAAAAAACCCCTCAATTGAGGGGTTTTTTGTGGTCCCACCTGGGCTCGAACCAGGGACCAAATGATTATGAGTCATCTACTCTAACCAACTGAGCTATAGGACCAAACAGTTTGCAATATTAATGAATGTTTTGTTAATCACAAAACATCTTAAATTTCTTCGCAAAGCTCAACAAGAACTCCGTTAGTGGTTTTAGGGTGTAGGAAGACTATCATCTTGTTGTCAGCTCCTTTTTTGGGGGTTGGTGAAATAAATTCAAAACCTAATTTTTCTAGTCTAACAACCTCTTTTTCAATGCTGTCCACATGAAGCGCAATGTGATGAACGCCTTCTTTCCGCTTTTCAATAAATTTTTTTATTGGTGAGTCTATTCTTGTAGCGTGAAGAAGCTCGAGCTTTTGATCTGCGATTTTGAAAAAGGATGTTATAACTCCTTCTGTCTTAACACTTTCTTTTTTGTAGGGTTTTTTTCCTAATAATTTTTCGAAAAGCTCCTCTGATTTTCCAAGGTCTTCTACCGCAATTCCGATATGCTCAATTTTTTTAATCACTATACAAATTTAGTTTAATTTTATTTTTGTTTAAATTAAAGGGGTAAATGTTCTAATTTTATCAAATGGAAACAACAAGACAAAAAAAGGTTTCAAGGCTGCTTCAAAAAGATGTTGCAGAAATTTTACAAACTAAACTTAAAAAACAAGGAAATTATAGTGTTTTGCTTTCGATTACTAAAGTTTCAGTAACCCTTGATTTTTCCATTGCTAAAATATATTTAAGTGTCTTTCCTTCTAACATGTCTGAACAGCTTATGCTTGAAATTTCTAAACAGTCTGGAGGTATAAGACACGAAGTTGCTCAAAGAGCGAAAAAACAATTAAGAAAAGTCCCTGAATTATTGTTTTTTCTAGATGACTCTCTCGATTATATAGAGAAAATTGAAAACTCATTAAAAGGATTAGACAACCCTTTAAGAAAATAAGTTTTGAGTTTTTCAAGATACATAGCTCTAAGATACTTTTTTACCAAGAGAAAAAACACAGCGATAAACTACATGTCAATTCTTGCTGTTGTTGGTGTTATAATAAGCTCGGCTTCGATGCTTATTGTTCTGTCAGGTTTTAGTGGGTTGAAAAGTTACAGCCTTGAATTTATTTCATCCATATCTCCGGAATTAAAAATCTCTGCATCCAGGGGGAAGACTTTTGAATTTACTTCTGAGATAAAGTCTTTTTTAAAGAAAGAAAACTTGAAATATGGCTTGTCTTACGAGGACAAAGCTTTGATTTCAATCAACGAAAATAGCAAGATAGTCAGGGTAATGGGTGTAGACGATGGTTTTCCAAACAAAAGCATTGACTCAATATTATATCAGGGCAGATGGTTTGATGCGGGGAAAAATGAAATTGTTGTTGGGTGGGGTACTGCTTATGAAATGGGAATCAGCACCTTGGACGCACTAAACCCTGTTGTGATGTATGTTCCTAGGGCTGGAAAGGGCCAAGTTTTATCTGAAAAAGATCTTGTGAATTCTCGTCGTGTTTTAAGCTCTGGTGTTTTTTCTTTAAACGAAGAGCTAAACAAGGGCCTTGTTTTTTTTGATCTAAACATTGCTAGAGAGCTCTTTAATCTTGGGAGTCGGGCTGTGGGGTCAATTGATATTTATTGCAAAGTAGAGTCAACAAAAAAAATTGAGTCCTTCTTTGGCTCTGATTATAAGATTGAAAATAGGATACAACAAAATGCTACTATTTATAAGATGCTTAACACTGAACAGTTTGCTATTTATCTGATTTTTTCTTTAATCATTGTTGTTGCTTTGTTTAATGTTTTTGGAGCCCTAATGATGATAGGGGTTGAAAAAAGAAAAAACCTTCAAACAGTACTCGTGTTGGGGGGGTCAAAAAATCAAGTTGGTAAAATATTCTTTTATCAAGGGTTGCTGATTGCTGTTTCAGGCTGCTTTATAGGTGTGCTGATTGGCAGTGGGCTAATTGTATTACAACAAAAACTGTCAGTTTTTATGATCACATCTACACTTGCTTACCCTGTAATTTTTGAGCTTAACAACTTCTTGTTTGTGTTTTTTGTTGTAGTTGTTTTGGGTTGTATTGCTTCTGCTTTAGCCTCTCGTTATATTAAAAAGAGTGTTCCACAAATTTCTCAGAAATAGAGTCAAGAATGTCGTATATCTCTGCTGAAGATTCTGTTGTTACCAGCTTTTGTCTATATGGCTTAAAGTTTTCAACCCCTTTAAAATAGTTAGAGTAGTGTCTTCTTGTTTCATAAACCCCAAGCCTTTCTCCTTTCCATGCAACCGACATTTCGAGATGGCGTTTTGCAACAGCTGCCCTCTCCCTTATAGATGCTGGCTGCTTGTGAAGACCTGTTTCAAAATAATGTTTAACCTCATTAAAAAACCAAGGGTTCCCGATTGAGGCCCTGCCTATCATAGCTCCATCTAATCCAAGATGATCTCTAATGTACATTGCCCTCTCAGCAGTATTTATGTCTCCGTTTGCAAAAACAGGAATGTGCATTCTTGGATTGTTTTTTACTTTCTCTATATAGCTCCAGTCTGCTTCGCCTTTATACATCTGGGCTCGTGTTCTCCCATGAATAGCAATTGCTTTACAACCAATGTCTTGCAGTCTTTCTGCCACCTCAACTATTTTAATCGAGTCGTGGTCCCAACCAAGCCTTGTCTTGACTGTAACAGGTAATTTTGTCCTTTCAACAATTGCTTTAGTTAGGTTTTCCATTAAACATATGTCTTTTAATATTCCTGCACCAGCTCCCTTAGAAACGACTTTTTTCACCGGACAACCATAGTTAATGTCTATTATGTCAGGCTTTGATTTTTCAACTATATCAACCGCTTGTAGCATAGAGTCGAGGTTTGCTCCAAAGATTTGTATCCCTACTGGTCGCTCCTTCTCATATATATCAAGTTTGATTACGCTTTTTGCAGCGTCTCTTATAAGGCCTTCTGAAGAAATAAACTCAGTGTAGACCACGTCAGCTCCGTTTTCTTTACAGAGAGCTCTAAATGGGGGGTCGCTCACATCTTCCATTGGTGCAAGCAACAAAGGAAAGTCTCCTAACTCAATATTTCCGATCCTTACCAAACTTTTACTTTTGTATTTACAAAGATAACCAAGTCTTTAATATAGTCTTATAACAATAATTTTTACTTACTTTTGTTCACTCAGAATAGCCGATGAAAAACATAAGAAATTTTTGCATTATCGCTCATATAGACCACGGGAAAAGCACATTGGCTGACAGGCTTTTAGAGTTCACTGGGTCGATAACTGACCGCGAAAAACAAGACCAACTATTAGACAATATGGATCTTGAAAGAGAAAGAGGTATTACCATAAAATCTCATGCGATTCAGATGTACCATGAGCACGACGAAGAAGATTTTGTGCTAAATCTAATAGATACCCCTGGTCATGTTGATTTTTCTTATGAGGTCTCTCGATCAATAGCTGCTTGTGAAGGGGCGCTTCTAGTTGTTGATGCAGCACAAAGTATCCAGGCTCAAACTATTTCCAACCTTTATCTTGCCTTAGAAAATGACTTAGAAATAATCCCTGTTTTGAACAAGGTAGATCTTCCAAGCGCTAACCCTCAGGAAGTTACCGATGATATCGTTGATCTTCTAGGGTGTAAGGCTGAAGATGTCATTCCAGCAAGTGCAAAAACAGGTCTCGGAGTTGAAAATATTTTGTCTGCTATTATAAAGAGAATTCCTTCACCATCAGGTGACCCAGCAAAACCCTTGCAGGCGCTTATTTTTGATTCAGTATACAATCCGTTTAGAGGAATTGAAACATATTTTCGTGTGATTAACGGGTCGATCAAAAAAAATCAAAAAATTAAATTTGTTGCTACCAATAAATCTTATGGGGCAGACGAAGTTGGAACACTAAACCTTAAACAAAAACCGAAAACTGAAATTTTTGCAGGCGATGTTGGATATCTAATTACCGGTATAAAAGAAGCAAAAGAAGTGAAGGTTGGAGACACTATTACAGATTTTGAAAACCCAACAAATGTTGCGGTTTCTGGTTTTGAAGATGTAAAACCAATGGTTTTTGCTGGCATATACCCCGTTGACACCGAGGACTACGAAGAGCTTAGAGGTGCCATGGAAAAGCTTCAGCTTAATGATGCTTCTTTGGTTTTTGTTCCCGAGAGCTCTGCTGCTTTGGGTTTTGGTTTTAGGTGTGGTTTTCTTGGCATGTTGCATATGGAAATTGTTCAGGAAAGGCTTGAAAGAGAGTTTGGAATGACTGTTATTACCACGGTTCCCAATGTTTCTTATCATGCCTTTTCAAAAAAACACCCAGAAGAAATCATTCTTGTAAACAACCCTTCTGATTTGCCCGACCCGTCATCTCTTGATAGGGTTGAGGAGCCTTTTATTAAGGCTGCTGTTATTACAAAATCTGATTTTATCGGAAACGTTATGTCTTTGTGTATTGAAAAAAGAGGGGTTATAAAAAGTCAAACATATTTAACCACTACAAGGGTTGAGTTAATTTTTGATATGCCATTAGCAGAAATTGTTTTTGATTTCTATGATAGGCTAAAAACTGTTTCGAAAGGCTATGCTTCCTTTGACTACTCTCCTATTGGGCTTCAACAATCTAAGCTTGTAAGGGTTGACATTCTTCTGAACGGGAAACCGATTGATGCTTTGTCGGCGCTTATTCACACTGACAACGCATACAGGATTGGTAAAAAAATCTGTGAGAAACTTAAAGAATTGATTCCAAGACAGCAGTTTGACGTGCCGATCCAGGCGGCCATTGGGACAAAGATAATCGCCCGTGAAACAATCAAGGCTGTAAGAAAAGATGTTACCGCAAAATGTTATGGCGGAGACATAACCAGAAAAAGAAAGCTTTTAGAAAACCAGAAAAAAGGAAAGAAAAGAATGCGTCAAGTTGGTAGTGTTGAAATCCCTCAAGAAGCTTTTATGGCTGTGTTAAAATTAAACGACTAGTCTTTTAAAGTAATTCTTAAAACCGAGCACGCTGCTCTTTCTGTAAACTTGTCTTTTCCTCCTCCAAACAAAACCTTAATCCAGTTATCTTTTTCGGGGGTTCCAAGAATTAAGAGATCATAGCTGGCGGAGATTTCTGAAATTGTTTCAACAGGCTTGTCGCTTTTTACCACCTCAACAGTAGCTTTTACTTTTGATTGTCTTAATTTTTCTTCTGATCTGTGCTTGATGGTTTCGGTTGTTCTGCTTTTCTCCGGTATAACATGAAGAAGGGTTAGGGTTGCTCCAAAGTGTTTACAAACGCTGTTAGCTATTCCGATAAAGTTTTTATCCTTTCTGCCGGGTCTTAGGGCCAATACTACCTTGCCAATATATCTTATGCCGTTATCTTTATATAGTGCTAGATTTGAATTTATATTCGCCAACAGCCATCCTATTGGATTGCTGATAAAAATGCCTGAGTTTGGTCTTGCGCCCCAGCCCATTACAAGCCATTTGCATGTTTCTTGTGAGCTTAGTCTGTTTATTGTTTGTGACAACTCATAGGTTACTACCGCGTCAAAGCCAACTGACAGGTTTTTTGAATCAGACAACCTTTTGATTCTTCTTTTCAACGATGTCGAAGCGGGCGAGTCTTGCATAAAAACAGAGGAGTCTGTTTGGTTTGGCACCTCTGTAATGTCAAAAGCTTGTACAGAGTTGTTATTATTTAGTGCTGAAGCCATCTCAACAAGCATCTCTGGAGACTCTTCATCCCCAAGCAGCGGAACAACAACCTCGGCATTAGTAGTAATAGCGTCTTCTGTGTCTTCTGTGTCATCGGTATATTCTCTGATTTTGGATGCGCCTTTAAAAAAGAAAGACATAATACCATAGCTTGATGCTATTCCGCTTCTATCGGACTTGCTTCCATAGACTAAAAATATTAAGAAGCCTAAAACAACCACCCCAATCACAGAGATAACAGGCATAACACCAAGAAATGCTAAAAGAACTATTCCGCTAAGAATTCCGAAAATCTGCACATATGGGTACAGGGGAGACTTAAATGTTGGTTTATACCACTGTGCGTTTGTTTCTCTCAAAACAATAACTGTAAGCTCGTTGAAAATAAACATTAAGACTTTGAATGCGCTCGCGAGTTTTGCAATCTTTACCACATCTAAAAAAATAATTGCTAGTGCGATTAGTGTTGAAGTTGTAAGAATCGCTGACACAGGGGTCATAAATTTTGAGTTAATCCCAGCTAAATAGCTTGGGAGTAGTCCATCTTTTGACATGGCAAAAGGAAATCTTGATGAGGCTAAAACACCTGAATTTACCATTGAAAGCAGTGTTAATACACCAACAACTCCGGCAATTAAACCAAAGGTGTCTCCTCCAATAGTTTGGAAGAGCGTGTGTATGGGTTTGATGTCTGTGGCTAAAATTGAGGCTTCTACGTTCCCCACTAAAACAAGTGCCACCAAACAATAGATGGTGGTAATCAAAAACAATGAAATGATCATTGTGAGTGGAAGATTCTTGGCTGGGTTTTTAATCTCTCCTGCGATGGCAGCAATTTTTGTAACACCCGCATAAGAAATATATAAAAAAGCAACCCCAGCAATAAACCCGTTTGTGCCGTCAGTGAAGACTGGCTCGGTGAGCTTGGTATCATAAGAGCTAAATCCTAAAGCAACGATTACGATTAGTGAAATTATACTAATGGAAACGATAAACAATTGGGTCTTTTCAACTTTCTTTAAGCCGAATACGTTTAGTAAAAATATTAGTAGAAGTGCTAAAAGGGCAATCGCTTTTGTATACGATTCATCAATGTTTACAACCACATATAAATATGCACTTAGTCCAACCAAAGAAAAAGCACTTTTTAAAAGCAGCGAAAGCCAAAGGCCAATTCCTGCAATGGTTCCAAATAGTGGCCCAAACGCTCTTTCTATATATACGTAAGTTCCGCCTGATTTTGGCATGGCTGTTCCCAGCTCTGACTTCGAGAGAACCGCGGGAAGAATGCAAAGTGCTGCTACTAAGAACGCCAACCATACTGATGAGCCGGTAATTCCTACTGCTAATCCAGGAAGAACAAATATACCACTAAGCATTCCGCCAATACTGACGGCAATTGCCCCTGGCAATGACAATGTTCTTTCTAACTTCTTCAAATTATTGTTTTATATTTATTAAAAATACTAAATATATATTTCAATTGAATTTATACCCCATTATTGCTGGTAATTTTATGCTTGACGGTGGCGCCATGTTTGGCGTTGTTCCAAAATCTGTTTGGCAAAAAACCAATCCTGCAAACAATAACAATATGGTAAAAATTGCTGCACGCTGTTTGCTTGTTGAAGACGGAGACAGGCTTATACTGATCGATACTGGAATGGGCAACAAACAAAGCGAAAAATTCTTTGGCTATTATTATAGGTGGGGGGAAGATTCGCTGGTATCCTCATTAAAAAAACACGGATTTCATGCTGATGATGTTACCGATGTTTTACTAACGCACCTACATTTTGATCATTGCGGTGGTGGGGTAACTCACAATGGGGAAAGCTCTTTTAAAACTACTTTTAAAAACGCAAAATATTGGAGTAACAAGGGTCATTGGGACTGGGCAATTGATCCAAACAAAAGAGAAAGTGCTTCTTTCTTAAAAGAAAACATTCTGCCAATAGAAGAGTCAGGTCAATTGCATTATTTAGAGAAGGATGGAGAAAATTATTTAACCAAGTCTGATCTTGGGTTTGATGTGTTGTTTGTGGATGGTCATACTGAAAAACAAATGATACCGGTTGTGAGTTATAAAGGACAAAAAATTGCCTTTGCTGCTGACCTTGTTCCCACCCACGGTCATGTGCCTTTACCTTATATTCCTGGCTATGATATTAGACCGCTGATCAGCTTAAAAGAAAAAGAATTGTTCTTAAATTTTTGCCATGAAAATAACGTATTTTTATTCTTCGAACACGATGCGTTTGTGGAGCTATGCTCACTTAAAAAAACAGATCGTGGAATTCGGCTAAATGAAAAAGTAGCTCTACTTGATTTATGAAAAAACTTATACTACTTCTTTTCTGCTGTAGTTTTGGGTTCTCTCAAAACAGCTATTGGCAGCAACATGTAGACTACACAATGGTAATTGATGTGAATGTTAAAGACCACACCTATAATGGCGAACAAAAACTAGTCTATACAAACAACTCGTCTGACGTATTAACTAAGGTTTTTTATCATCTCTATTTTAATGCTTTTAAGCCCGGTACTGATCTTGAACAAAACTCAAGATATTCAGTTGATGATTCGAGAACTATGTCTGAAAAACTTATGTCTTTACCAAAAGAGGATTGGGGTGATGTTCAAGTTAAATCGTTAAAACAAGGCGGTGTCCCGGTTGAATTTACAGTGGAAGAAACTATTTTGGGGGTTCTTTTAGCAAAACCTTTAAGACCTGGTGAAAGCACAACTTTAGAAATGGAGTTTTTTGTGCAAACCCCTGCAATGATCAGGCGCTCTGGAAAAAACAGTGAGGACAATGTTGCTTTTTCAATGTCACAGTGGTATCCAAAGCTTTGTCAATACGATAATGAAGGTTGGCACGCCAATCCGTATATAGGTAGAGAATTTTACGGAGTCTGGGGAGATTTTGATGTTACCATAACTATTGATAAAGACTACACAGTTGCCGGTTCCGGATACCTACAAAACCCTGAATTAATTGGGCACGGATATGCGCCATTAGAAGAAGGTGTAGTTCATGGAGATAAAATTTCTTGGCGATTCATTGCGCCCAATGTTCATGATTTTAGTTGGGCGGCTGATCCTTTGTTTACTCACGATTTTATTGATGTTGAAAATGGTCCTAGGATGCATTTCTTTTATAAGAGTGATTCTGAATTTATAAATCTCTGGGAAGAGTTTCAAGAAAATTCCGCCAACTTTTTAACTTTCTTTAGTGAAACGATTGGTAACTACCCCTATGATCAGTATTCTGTAATTATGGCGGGAGATGGTGGAATGGAGTACGCAATGTGTACGTTTATTGATGGTGTTGGACATCCTACTTTGAGAAGCCTTTATTCGGTTACCTCGCATGAAATTGCACATACGTGGTTTCAATTTTTAATGGCAACCAATGAGTCCAAACACTCATGGATGGATGAAGGGTTTACAAGCTATATTGATGATGTGGCTTTAAATGTTGTTTTAGAAGAAGGTAAGGATCTTCCAAATGCCGGGGCTTACAAAGATTATTTTAAGTGGGTTGCTACAGGTCTTGAAGAGCCGATGACAACACATGCGGACCGTTTTAAATACAATGATGGTTACGGGATGTCTGCATACGATAAAGGTTCTATATTTTTATCACAACTCCAGTATATTATTGGAAAAGAGAAATTTGATAAGACACTAAAAAAATATTTTGATGATTGGTCTTTTAAGCATCCTAAACCGAATGATTTTATAAGGTCCGCTGAAAAGGTTTCAGGATTAGAATTAGATTGGTATTTACTGGATTGGGCACAATCAACGATGACTATTGATTATTCTGTTAATTCTCTTTACGGTGTTGATAATAAAACCCGAGTTGTTTTAAAACGAATTGGTCAAATGGGTATGCCTGTTGATTTAAGAGTAGAGTTAATTTCTGGTGAAACCTTAGATTATAATATTCCTATGACAAAAATGCGTGGTTCAAAACCTGCGGAGTCTTCAACAATTTTAAGGTCTTGGAGTTGGGCAAAACCCTACTATGAGTTGTGGCTAGATGTTGATTCCAAAAACATTTCTAAAATTACAATTGATCCAAAAAATGAAATGGCTGATGTAAACAGAAAAAACAATTACTTAGTTTTATAATTATGTCAGCATTTATTTTATCCCAAAACAGTTCATTGAAAAATACTTCAGACATAGATGCTGTTTTTAAAAGTGGTCAAAAGATTTCTTCAGAATTAATTTCTTTATACTTTATTAAGTCGAGTGGTAAAAAATTAAAAACTGCATTTTCAGTTGGAAAGAAATCTCATAAGCTTGCGTCTACTAGGAACAGATTAAAAAGGTTAATGAAGGAGTCTTTCAGATTAAATGCTAAAGATTTAGTTGATTCAGATGCTGGTTATAATTTTGTGTTTGTATACTTTGGTTCAGAAAAAGTTCATTTTGCTAAAGTAGAAGGATGCATGAAATCATTACTTTTATCTTTCAGAAAAAAAATGTTGTCTTGAAAAATTTTTATCTGCTTATTTGTTTTCTTCTCGTATGTAATATGTACTCTCAATTTAATATTGAGCACTCTGTATATTTTGATACTGATGTTTATAATCTTACGGAAACAGAAACAACTAGGCTTCAAAAATTTCTATCCTCAAATACAAAAGAAGAAGTATTAAAAATTGAAATTTATGGTTTTTGTGATGACAGAGGTAGTAATAATTATAATTTAAAATTATCTCAAAACAGAGCTAATGTAATAAAAGAAATATTTGGTCAAGCCTCTTTTTTTCCAGAAAAGATTACATCAGTTGACGGGCGCGGGGAACTTCTTTTAAATATTGTAGATGAAACTGACCCATCAATAATTAGAGCTTTGAACAGAAGGGTTGATATTGTAATAAGCTACCCTGAAAAAAATAAAGAAACTACAGAAGAAGTAGGTAAACAAGAAAATAAAATTATACTTGAAAATGTATTATTCATAACAGGATATAGCTACTTAACTCGTCTCTCAAAAAAGACCTTAGATGATGTTGCTGAAACTTTAAAAAAAGAAACTTTTTCATTTGTAGTTCAAGGTCATGTTTGTTGTACTGAAGGTTCGCTTGACGCTGTTGATCGCAAAACAAATAAAAGAAACCTTTCTATCGCCAGAGCCAAATATGTTTATGATTATTTATTAAAAAAAGGAATTAAAAAGTCTAGAATGTCTTATGAAGGTATGGCTCATAAATTTCCTTTAGGAGGAAGTGAAGATAAGGACAGACGTGTGGAAATTTTGATTTTATCAGACTAAATTAAAAAACATTCTTTGGTGTGGAATTCCATCCTCTAAATATTGTTCTCCTTTTGAATAAAACCCTAAATCTTTATAAAAAGTATCTAAATACATTTGTGCGGAAAGCTCTATTTTTTCAGCTTTTATATTGTTCTTAATATATTTCATTGATTCTAACATTATTTCCTTGCCTAAATCTTTACCTCTTTTATTTTTTGAAACTACCACTCTTCCTATACTAGGATTTTCATAATAATCTCCTTTTTTAAATATTCTAGTATAAGCTATTATTTCGTCCCCTTTCTTATATAATAAGTGTGTCGCTATTTGATCTTTATTGTCTATATCCTGATATATACAATCCTGTTCTACTACAAAAACTTCAGACCTTAATCTCAATATTTGATAAAGCTCATCTTTATCTAATTCAGAAAATATTTTGGTTACTATCATTTATATTTTATTGACTCTTCTTTCATGTCTTCCACCCTCAAATGCAGTTTTAATAAAAGATTTTACAATCTGTAAAGCTTCTTCTTTTGAAATAAATCTGGCTGGAATACAAATAATGTTTGCATTATTGTGTTGTTTAGCTAATACAGCTAATTCCTCATTCCAACATACTGCAGCTCTTACTTTTTTATGTTTGTTTGCTGCCATTGCAACACCATTTCCGCTTCCACAAACTAATATTCCTATATCACTTTTATTGTTATCAACATCCTTTGCAACGGGGTGTGCGAAGTCTGGATAATCAACACTACTTTCTATATCTGTCCCGTGATTATTTATATCATGTTTGTCATTTAAGCTTTCTATTATATAATTTTTATAGTCCACTCCTGCGTGATCATTACCGATTGATATATTCATAACTTGTTTGTTGGTTGTTTATAATGTTTAATAAAATACTCTTTCTGGTTTTTTAATATGTTTTTTATATAATTTTCATTTTTAGTTTAAAAGTTATTAAAGCTATTTAGCTGTTTTTTAAAAATTATATAAGTTTTATTTTTTAAGTTTTCTTAAATATTTAATTTTATTATCATTGTTAATATACTATTTAAGATATTGATAAATAAATATTTAACTATAATTATTGTGTTTATTAAATATTAATATATTCTTAATAATATTAAAAACAAATTTCTTGTAAAAAGTTATAGTATATACTAACACACTATAATATATAATCAATCTATTTTAAAATTTATTATAATTATAATATTAAATGTTTATAAGTAAAAAATCATTAAACATTCCTTAGTAATTTTAGTTATATTTTTGCATTAAATGAAAAATTACGACAGAAAAAAAAGTAGTAAAAAAAACTTTCAAGGAACAATTAACTTTTCAAATAAAAGAGATCCTTTAATTGAGTGCGATAGTATTAATCATATAATTAAGCTTAAGAACCCTATTATTAATTTTTTACATGGAGACCTAGTAGAATTTGAAATTCTTAATAGAAAGAGAAAAGGATTTTATACGGCTACTATTATTTCTCTAATAAAAAGGGAAATAAATGAATATGTAGGTGTTATTCAAATAAATAAGAACTTTGCCTTTACCATCATAGACGATAGAAAGATTCACTCAGATATTTTTATTCCAAACAATAATATAGGAGAAGCAGAAGATGGAGACAAAGTTATTGTAAAAATATTAGAATGGAAAAAACAAGATCTATCACCCATTGGAAAAATTATAAAAGTTTTAGGCAAACCCGGTGAACATGAAACAGAAATTGATTCAATTATAAGTCAAAATAATATTAACTTATCTTTCCCCTCCGAAGTTTTAGAATACACCAAAAGTATTAGTGAAAAAATTTCAAACGAAGAGATAAAAAAAAGAAGAGACTACAGAAGCACACTAACATTTACTATTGATCCAGTAGACGCAAAAGATTTCGATGATGCCCTATCATTTAAAAAAATTAATGAAGGAAACTATGAAATAGGAATTCACATTGCCGACGTCTCACATTATGTAAAAACAGGGACGCTATTAGACAAGGAAGCATACGACAGAGCAACATCAATTTATTTGGTAGACAGGGTAATTCCAATGTTACCAGAAAAATTATCAAACAAAGTATGTTCTCTAAGGCCAAATGAAGAAAAGCTAACTTTTTCAACCTCAATAATTATAGATAAAAAAGGTAATATAAAGGAACACTGGTTTGGGAGAACTATTATAAAAAGTAACCACAGATTTTCTTACCAAGAAGCACAAGAAATTATTGAAACAAAAAAAAATATAATAAGCAAGGAAAACTCACTAACAGAAAAGAGTTATAGTGTTGATAATGATATTGTTGAAGCTATCTTGATAATGGATGAAATAGCTAAAGAAACAAGAAAAAAAAGAGAAATAAAAGGGTCAATTAATTTTAATAAAAAAGAGGTTTATTTTAAGCTAAATGAAAAAAAAGAACCTGTCGGAGTTTTTACAAAAGAATCTAAAGATGCAAACAAGCTTATCGAAGAATTTATGTTAATTGCAAATAAGAAAGTTGCAGAACTCTTTAGTGAAATTAAGAAGCAAAAATATATTTACAGAGTTCATGATCTTCCGGATAACGAAAAATTAAAAACTTTAAAGTACATAGTTAAAAGTTTTGGGTATACACTAGATCTGACTAGCTCTAAAGGAATATCAAAATCTTTAAATAAATTATTGAATCAAATTAGAGGCAAGGAAGAACAAAACCTTATTGAATCTTTAGCTCTTAGAAGCATGAGTAAAGCAGAATACTCTACTAACAACATCGGACATTACGGATTAGCATTTGTAAACTACACACATTTTACTTCCCCAATAAGAAGATATCCTGATGTATTAGTTCATAGATTATTACAAGACATATTAGACAAAAGTTATGGAAAGATGGATAAGAACTTACAAAAAAAAGCGACATACTGTTCGGAACAAGAAAACAATGCTGTAAAAGCAGAAAGAGACTCGATAAAATTTATGCAAATAAAATTTATGCAAAATAAAATTGGTGAAAGTTTTAAAGGAATAATATCAGGTGTTTCAGATTGGGGTATATATGTTGAATTAGAAGAAAATAAGTGCGAAGGAATGGTACATGTTAAAGATATTAAGGATGACAGGTATTACTATAGCAGCGAAGAAGCATCCTTAATAGGTAAGAAAAACAAGAATAAATTTCAACTAGGAGACAGTATAAAAGTTGAAGTTAAAAATGCAGATTTAATAAAAAAGCATCTAGATTTTATAATTATTTAATAATTTTAAGAAATGAAATACAATTTTTACATACTGTTAATCTTCACTACAACTATATTCTCCCAGGTAAAAATCGACAGAGATTTAGGAGAGTTTTCAAAAGTTGCTGTTTACGACGGAATAAACTTAGAACTAATAAAATCAGACGAAAATAAGGTAGAAATAAGAGGAAAAAACACCGCTTACGTTGTAGTTAAAAACAAAAACGGAGACCTTAAGGTTCGATTAAATTTAGAAAAAAGATTCTCTGGAGAAAGAACAAAAGTTACGCTCTTTTACAAAACCCTTTACAATATAATTTCGCACGAAGGATCAAATATTTTTTCTAAAGACACAATAAAACAAGCAGATATAAACATAAAAGCAAATACAGGGTCTACACAAAATTTTGTTTTTAATATAAACACTTTAAACACCACAGCAGCTTCTGGAGCAAATATAAATGTTTCAGGCAAGACAGAGTATCACGACAGTACTGCTTCAACAGGAGCAAAGATAAACGCTCAAGACTTGCTAGCAGAGGAGGCATACGTCAGCTCAACTTCTGGAGCAGTTTTAAATATTTCAGTAGCAAAAGAACTCGAGGCAAACAGTAAGCTTGGGGGAATTATTAATGTGTATAAAAAAACGGAGAAGATTACGGAAACAATATCTCTAGGAGGAGTTGTAAATTATCTTTACGATCAATAGTGGACTTTAATGTTTTAACCCCAATTACCGTAGGTTTTTTTACTGCGTTTATTATGGGCCCTGTATTTTGGGTTCTTCTAGAAACCAGTATAACCAAAGGCTTTAAAGCAGCAGTAGCATTTGACTTAGGCGTTATGCTCGCTGATGTGTGTTTTATCGGCGTATGTTATTTAGGAAGTTTTCAGCTTTTAGAAGACGATCAAAACAAGCAAGGACTATTCGTTTTGGGGGGTACAATTCTTCTCATATATGGAATATTTTCTTGGATAAACAGGGCTAAGAAAAACAAAGACAACCTATACCTTCAAGAATCAAAAGAAAATTATTTTGGACTAGCAGTAAAAGGTTTTGCAATCAATATTTTGAATGTGGGGGTTTTTATTTTTTGGGGGGGCATTACCATTGTGTCATCTCCTGCAAGCGGTAAATCATTTACAACTTTTGTTTTATTTTTTTCAATTGTCTTGTTGTCATATTTCATAACTGACTTACTCAAAATCTCAGTGGCTAACAGGTTTAAAAGCTTGTTGACAGGAAAAGGTGTAGTGATTGTAAACTCAATAGTTTCTCTAATTCTTGTCATATCGGGTGTTGTTTTGATATTAAAAGGAGTTTAATAACCCAACCATAACATTGGAAATCAAATAATTAAGTATATTTACTCACTAACCAATAACACTTATTATATGAAAAAATTAATCCTTACAACACTAACTCTTTCTGTTGTCTTTTCTTGCTATCAAGGCCCAACAGTTGAGTTTGAGGATGAAAAATCGCAAGCAGTACTTGCTGTCTTTGATGCTTATATGGCAAATGATATGCAGGGAATTGCAGATGTCTATGCTGAAGACGCATATGTGTTCTCTAACAGCACGGACTCGATACCTATTGCTGAAAACTTAGCCCTTGTAGCCTCACACCATGAAATGTTTGACAACATCGAGTGTGTTTGGGGAGATGATGGGCGAGCAGCCTGGGTTGAAACGACAACCTATGAGTTTGGAGCAGTAACCAGAGCTTTCTTTTTATGGAAGGGTGTGGGAAAAGCAAGCGGGGCAGCAGTAGAAGTCCCAACACAAATTTCTTATATGTGGGGAAAAGAAGACAGAATACAAAGGTCTTTTTTAAGAAATGACACTAGCGCAATGCTTAAAGAGTTAGAAGTTGCTCAGTCAATGGCTTCAGAATAACATTTAGACCACTATAAAATAAAAACCCCTTCTTTATTTAAGGGGTTTTTTTGTTGAGGCGCCTGGCGGATTCGAACCGCCGTACAAGGTTTTGCAGACCTCTGCCTAGCCACTCGGCCAAGGCGCCAAATTAGTAGAGTGGGCAAATTTATGATAAATTTTTTATTTAATTGTCACCTCTCTTTTTATCTATCGAAACAGAAACAGAATCAACATCGGCATTAATTGGTGGATTAAGCTTAGAAACAGTTACGGAAATTTGATCTAAGACAGAAATTTCATCAAAGCAGCATGTGATAATTCTATTTACAACAGCCTCGAGAAGCTTCGATCTAACAGACATCTCTCTTTTTGCTATCCTTGCCAAATCTACATAATCTACAGTACCACCAATCTTATCCTCAAAAGCTTTTTTCCCGACACTACATGTAGCACAAATATTTACAACATAGTCACTTCCAATTACTTTTTCTTCTTTCATACAACCATGAAATGCATATATTTTAAGATTTTCAACTTTAACTGTAGCGTTCATTTACTATTCTTTTGATAACTTTGTAAACTTATTAAAAACAAAC
Source organism: uncultured Bacteroidota bacterium (assembly GCA_902608795.1). Lineage (GTDB taxonomy): Bacteria > Bacteroidota > Bacteroidia > Flavobacteriales > Flavobacteriaceae > MED-G13. The sequence goes on along the minus strand of CACLPI010000006.1, from coordinate 33,058 downwards.
TATTGTGGAAAGCAAACCAGAAAATTTTATCGAGCAAATTATTAAAGAAGATATAGCTTCAGGATTTGATCCCCAAAAGCTAAAATTTAGGTTTCCCCCTGAGCCAAATGGCTTTTTGCACATCGGCCACGCTAAAGCAATAGGCTTAAACTTCGGGCTTGGAGAAAAACATAATGCTCCAGTTAATCTTAGGTTTGACGACACCAATCCTGAAAAGGAAGAAACGGAATATGTAAAAGCCATAAAAGAAGATGTTAAATGGCTTGGTTATAGCTGGGCTGAAGAAACGTACTCCTCCGACAATTTCCAACAACTGTATGAGTGGGCTCTTTTTTTAATCGACAACGGAAAAGCATACATTGACTCACAAACTTCTGAGGAAATGGCGGAACAAAAAGGCACACCCACGTCTTTAGGCAATAACAGCCCTTTCAGAAACAGAGCTGTGGAGGAAAACCATAAAATTTTCGAGGAAATGAAAAATGGCTGTCATATGGAAGGTGTGCATGTGCTTAGAGCAAAAATTGATATGGCCCACCCTAATATGCTGATGAGAGATCCTATTATATACAGGGTTTTGGACAAGCCTCATCACAGAACTGGACTTGAATGGAAAATATACCCAATGTACGATTGGGCTCATGGGCAGTGTGATTATATAGAACAGGTTTCCCACTCGCTTTGTTCTCTAGAGTTTAAACCACACAGAGACCTATATGACTGGTTTATCGAAGCTTTAAAAACAAACACAAACACATTTCCGGTTTTTCCTAAGCAAAGAGAGTTTGCAAGACTAAACTTAAGTTATACAATAATGAGTAAAAGAAAGCTTTCTGTCCTAGTTCAAAAAAACCTGGTAGATGGTTGGGATGATCCGCGAATGCCAACACTTTCAGGCCTTAGAAGAAGGGGCTATACTCCAAAATCAATAAGAGAATTTATTAATAAAGTTGGTATTGCCAAGAGAGAAAATGTAATTGATTTTTCATTGCTCGAGTTTTGCGTAAGGGAAGACTTAAATAAAGAAGCCGACAGAAAGATGGTTGTTCTAGACCCCGTTAAGCTTACTATATCAAACTACCCAGAAGACAAAGCCGAAATATTACACTCTGAAAACAATCCAGAGAAGGACTCCGGCGGCAAAAGACAGTTACCTTTTGGTAAACATTTATATATAGAAAGAGAAGACTTTAAAGAAGAAGCAGGTAGAAAGTTTTTTAGGCTAACTATAGGAAAAGAGGTAAGACTAAAAAGCGCATACATAATAAAAGGCGTGGGCGTTAAAAAAGATAAAGAAGGAAACATTTTAGAGGTGGTTTGTGAATACGACTCTGAAAGTAAGAGCGGCTCTGGCACAGAACAAAGTTTAAGAAAAGTGAAAGGAACACTTCACTGGGTCACACAAAACGAGAGCGTAGACATAGCTGTAAATAGCTATGATAGGCTTTTCAGAGAGGAAATGCCGGGCGCAAAAAATGAAGGAGATTTTTTAAAAGACATAAATCCTCAATCGCTCCAAACTATAAGGGCAAAAGCAGAACCATCATTGAAATCTGCCGCTATAGGCGAAACCTTTCAATTCCAAAGAAAAGGATATTTTACGGTAGACAAAAAAAGCAAAGCCGACGATATTATCTTTAATAAAACCGTCGGCCTCAGAGACTCTTGGAAACAGTAAAACTCTATTTAACCCCCTTGTCTTTTTGCTTCATCCTTGCCTTTTTCATCTCTTCCCCTATTTGATTGCTTGCCGTAAAGGAAGCAACCATATTATTTAGCATTTCTGATCCTGCCTGCGGGGAGTTTGGCATTAGGATTAAATTACTATTTGCCTCAGCACCAACAGATTGAAGTGTGTCGTAGTGTTGTGTTACAACAATTAGCGCAGATGCTTCTTGAGAGTTTATATCCACCCCATTTAAAACTTTAACAGAGTCCTCAAGCCCTCTTGCAATTTCACGTCTTTGGTCGGCAATACCTTGACCTTGAAGTCTTTTGCTTTCAGCTTCAGCTTTCGCTTTCTCAACAATTAAAATTTTCTGAGCTTCCCCCTCAAATTGCGCAGCAACCTTTTCTCTTTCCGATGCGTTAATTCTATTCATTGATTCTTTAACTTGCGCATCAGGATCAATGTCTGTCACAAGGGTTTTAATTATTTGAAATCCATATTCTGTCATTGCCTCTTGAATTTCTGATTTTACTGCAATAGCAACATCGTCTTTTTTAATAAAGACGTCGTCAAGGATAAGTTTTGGAACCTCTGCACGAACAACATCAAAGATGAAACTTGTGATTTGGTCTGCAGGGTTGTCAAGCTTATAAAAAGCATCATACACCTTTTCTTTAATCACCTTAAACTGAACAGAGACTTTAAGCTTGACAAAAACATCGTCTTTTGTTTTTGTCTCAACAACAACATCTAGTTGTTGAATCCTTAAGCTCAGCCTTCCAGCAACATTATCAATGATTGGAATTTTTAGCTGAAGGCCAGACTGCCTTACGCTAACAAACTTTCCAAACCTTTCAACAATTGCAGCAGACTGCTGCTTAACAATAAAGAAAGTAAAGAATAATAATAAAAGCCCAAGGGGCAGTACAATAGTATAAAATAACATTTTAAAATAATTTTGATTCGTAATTAACAATATACAGAAAAGACATGCTTATTAAAATAAATTTGTTTTAAAATATTGTTAAATATGCCTTTTTTGAAAAAACCATAGTGCGTTTAGAAACAACCTCTAAACCAATAAAAGAAATGATTTTTTGAAGATCTATCCCGATTAGCCCCCCAACTAAAATTGTACGCGTTGTCATCATTATTTGTCCTGTAGAGAAACCATTGTCTCCACCCCAGACTTTTAAGCTATCTATAAAACCTCCTGGATCGTCTGTGTTTTTGCATAGTGAAATTATTTCAGAACATATTTTGTTAAGCCCATCCTTTTTGATTTTTTTCATACTCTTTTCATCATACTCTTTTGGATCTAAAAACAAATATTCCAAAAGCCCCCATAATTCTGAAACTGTGTCTGCCCTCTCTTTAACCATCCCTATGGCCTCTGTCAGCCGTTTTCTTTCTATTTTTTGTTGAGAAATATTTAGGGCCTGAAGCTCGTCAACAAGAAATTCGTTACTGGCCTCTTGAATGTGTTTGTGGTTATACCATTTAAGCTTTTCTAAATCAAAATTTGCACCAGCAGACACAACACTTTTAAGCTGAAACATTTCTGTTAGCTCTTCTAATGAGAGTGCTTCCGAGTCCTCCTTAGGAGACCACCCAAGAGTTGTCAAATAGTTCACTAGTCCTGCAGGTAGAATTCCATGTTCTTTAAAACCCTTTTGGCTAGTCTCTCCCTCCCATCTAATTGGGAATAAAGGGAAGCCACCCTTTTCACCGCCTCTTTTGCTAAGCTTGCCCTTTCCGTTAGGATTAAGAATCAAAGGCAGATGTGCAAAACTAGGTTTTTTCCAACCAAAAGCCTCATACAATAGAAAGTGTAGAGCCAAAGACGGCAGCCACTCTTCACCCCTAATTACATGTGTAATCTTCATTAAGTGATCATCAACAACATTAGCAAAATGATAGGTTGGTGTGCCATTGGCTTTCATCAGGATTTTGTCATCTAATAAACTAGAATTAATATTAGACTCCCCTCTTATTATGTCCACTGTCTTTACGTTTTTGTCTTTAGGCACTAAAAATCTTACAACATGCCGCCTACCTTTTTTAAGCAAATCCGCAACTTCTCCTTTGCTCATAGAAAGAGAGTTTTTAAGAGCAAGGCGGCTTTGATAATTATATATAAATGTTTCACCCCTCTTTTCACATTCTTTTCTGCATGATGCAAGCTCTTCTTCTGAATCAAAAGCGTAATAGGCACGACCAGACTCAACAAGCTTCTTTATTTCTTTGCTGTAAATATGATTTCTTTCACTTTGTCTGTATGGCCCAAAAGCACTTTTTGTTGCAGGGCTTTCATCAGGGAAAATACCACACCAGCTTAGCGCATCAACAATATATTTTTCGGCTCCAGCCACCTCTCTTTTTTTGTCAGTGTCCTCAATACGAAGTATAAAAGACCCACCTGTCTTTTTTGCAAATAAATAATTAAACAGTGCTGTTCTCAAACCCCCTATATGTAGGGGTCCTGTGGGGCTTGGGGCAAATCGTACTCGTCTCAAAATATTGATAAAGATAATTTTTATCAAATATAAAACATTAATTCATCAATTGATTGCGTAGTTTTGTTTGTATGATTGAGTTTGTTTATTATACAGATTTTAAATTAAAATATCAGAAACAGGTTTCTAATTGGTTGCTTTCTTTAGCAAATAAAGAAGGCTTTTTAATCAAAAATCTGTACTATAATTACGTCTCACCTGATCAAATCCAATCGTTAAACAACGAATTCCTCAAACACGACTATGTAACAGACGTATTAGCTTTTGACTATTGTGAGGGAAGTGAGTTGTCTGCAGAGGTTTTTATCTGCCAAGCAGAAGTAGAAAAAAACGCAAAAGAATTATCTCAAACAATTGAAAATGAGACACTTAGGATTTTATGTCATGCACTTTTTCACTTGTGTGGCTATAACGATAAAACTCATAAAGAGCAAAATGTTATGAGGTCAAAAGAAGACGGTGCTATATCCTCTTTTCAAACAACTCATAAATAAATTATATTTGCACAAATGTTCCACGTGAAACTTTCATATGTTTAATCAAGAATACGACGTAATAGTGGTTGGCGGTGGTCATGCTGGAAGCGAAGCAGCTGCAGCTGCAGCAAACCTTGGCGCAAAAACCCTTCTTGTCACCATGAACCTTCAAACTATTGGCCAAATGTCTTGTAATCCCGCTATGGGGGGCATAGCTAAAGGCCAAATTGTCAGAGAGATTGATGCTATTGGGGGTTACAGTGGAATAATCACAGATAAGTCCTCAGTCCAGTTTAAGATGCTTAACCTTTCCAAAGGTCCTGCAATGTGGAGTCCTCGGGCTCAAAACGACCGAGCTCTTTTTGCTCAATATTGGCGAGAAATGCTAGAGGCCACATCAAATCTTGACTTTTACCAAGAAATGGTAAAAAACCTATGGATTGAAAAAAACAAACTTTGCGGGGTAATAACAGGTTTGGGCCAAAAGATTAAAAGTAAGTCAGTCGTTCTTACCAACGGTACATTTCTAAATGGTTTAATTCACGTCGGGGATAAAAATTTTGGCGGTGGTAGAGCAGGTGAAAAGGCTGCAACTGGAATTACAGAGCAGTTAGTTTCATTGGGTTTTGAATCAGGGAGAATGAAAACTGGTACCCCCCCAAGGGTAGACGGAAGATCGCTCGACTATTCTAAAATGATAGAACAGCCAGGTGACGCTAAACCACAAAAGTTTTCATATTTAAAGAACACAAAACCACTTACAAATCAATTATCCTGCTACATGACTTACACTAGCACTGAAGTCCATGAATTACTAAGAGAAGGTTTCGATAGATCCCCAATGTTTAATGGCAGAATAAAAAGTGTTGGCCCAAGATATTGTCCATCAATTGAAGATAAAATTCATCGATTTTCAGAAAGAGAAAGACACCAGCTTTTTGTTGAGCCTGAAGGTTGGAACACTGTTGAGGTTTATGTAAATGGTTTTTCCACCTCTCTCCCAGAGGAAGTTCAGTTTTCTGCCTTAAAAGCTGTGCCTGGCTTTGAAAAGGTAAAGTTTTTCAGACCTGGCTACGCAATCGAGTATGACTATTTTCACCCAACCCAGCTTAAATATTCTTTGGAAACCAAAATTATTGAAAACCTCTTCTTTGCCGGTCAAATCAACGGAACCACTGGTTATGAAGAAGCGGGATCACAAGGTATAATGGCTGGAATAAATGCTGTCCTAAAGATTAAAGAAAAATCTCCGTTTGTTTTGAAAAGAGATGAGGCATATATTGGGGTTTTAATCGATGATTTAATAACCAAAGGCACAGATGAGCCCTACAGAATGTTCACCTCTAGAGCAGAATACAGGATGCTCTTAAGGCAAGACAATGCCGATCAAAGACTCACAACTGTAAGTCATTCTCTCGGACTTGCCAGTGACGAAAGGTTGGCTGTCTGCGAGCTTAAGTATAAGCAATCTCAAAGCCTTATAAGCTTTTTAAAATCTCAAAGTATTCTTCCTACCGAAATTAATCCTGTTTTAACAAATAAAGAATCAGCACCCGTAAAACAATCTGGCAAAGCAGACAAAATTTTATCGAGACCCAACATAAACCTTGAAGATCTAAAAAACTGTAACAGTGTGTCCTCATACATATCTTCAAATCATTTTTCTGAAGAGGTTCAAGATCAGGCCGAGATTCAAATAAAATACAGTGGCTACATTCAGAAAGAAAAAAACAACGCTGATAAACTCAACAGGCTAGAGTCTGTTAAAATCCCGAAAGATTTTGATTACAAAAAACTTAAATCTATCAGTGCTGAAGCCTTAGAAAAATTAAATAAAGTTAAACCAGAAACCATTTCACAAGCATCAAGAATTAGCGGTGTATCCCCTAATGATATTTCCGTACTTCTTGTTTATATGGGGCGCTAAATGTTTCACGTGGAACAAAAAGAAACACATATTGAAGTTGTTGACCATTTTCTTACCAACGAAGCTTTTACAATTCAAAAAACCGCGATTAAAGGCCTGCTAAAAACTCACCCCACCCCCTTAAAAAATAAAATCCAACGATACTATAGTTCGGATAAATATATTTCTCATAACTCAACTTCATCAGGCACTTTTTTCTTTATATATAAGCTTATTAGAAGAGTTAATTTTTGGTTCAAATACAGGCTTATAAGTAAAAAAGAATTGTTTAGCAAGACGCTAGATTTTGGTTCGGGCGACCAATATTTTATACAACAGCTACAACGAAGAAAGCACAATGTTTTTGGTATAGACCCTTTAAAACCCAATATTTCAAAACAGGTTTTTAACTCTATTTTTAACGAGTCCTTAAACAACAAAAAGTTTAGTTGTATTACTGCTTGGCACTCACTTGAGCACGTCCACGAACTAGAAAATGTTATTAAGCGTTTTTATCAACTATTAGATGAAAAAGGAGTAGTCATTATTGCAGTTCCAAATTACCGATCCTTTGACGCCAAGTTCTATAGAAGCTTTTGGGCAGCTTATGATGTCCCAAGGCATTTGTGGCATTTTGACAAACAATCAATAAAAAAAGTTTTTTATAATAATGGCTTTAGTTTTATTAAGTCAACCCCCTTACTATTCGACTCATATTATATTTCCTTGATGTCAGAAAAATACAAAAAATCAAGTTTCAGAATTTTTAATTCAATTGTTGTTGGCACAGTTTCAAATATTGCTGCTTTTTTTACAAAAGAATACTCTTCAAATATTTTTGTGTTTAAAAAGTCTAAGACAAATACCTAAGCCCTTTTTTTATAACAGAATATTCGATTTTACCAGCGCCAAAAATCTCGCCATCGCCCTGACACACCAAAGAGCCCTTTTTAGCACGGATTTTTAATGAAGAGCCTACCAATGTCAAAACTTTGTGTTCTTTGAAAATAAACCCATTAAAAAGATTGAAAAAATTTCGAATTATGTCAAACTTGCTAAATTCCTGAGCTATTGTAATATTTAACAAACCATCATTGCCTTTCGGATTTTTGATTAACTGCATTCCCCCGCCCGTATATTTGCAAATACCAACGCCAAGTAAAAACACGCTAGCATCTATTTTAGTTTTTGGAGTCACAACCTCCAACGCAATATTTTTATATTTTGTAAAGTTCATTATTGCACACACCAAGTATGAAAGCTTTCCTAACCACTTATAATTTTCGATTTTCTCTAACATATAAGAATCAAAACCAACACCAGAGTATGTTACAAAATATCTGGTTTTTATATCTGAGCTAGCGACTATTTTGGCCACACCAACATCTTGCTCATTAATCGAACCACTAATTAATAAGTTAACCGCATCAGAAATATCTGACGGAATATTTTTAGATTTTGCCCAATCGTTTCCTGTGCCTGAAGGTACTAACCCAAAGATCATTTCGTCTGTTGGTATGTTTTTTTGTATGGTTATACCTGCTACAATTTTTTGTACAGTACCATCTCCACCAATTGCTAAAATTTTGTTGTAACCAGCCTGTGTTGCTTCCTCCACGAACCTTATCTCATCCCCTGAGCACTCAGTTTGTCTAATTTGATGACTTATCAAATTGGATTGAAGTTTTTCGATAACTAAGTCAATTGTTTCAGCTGTTTTTCCTGAGTTAGAAAAGGGGTTGGCTATTATAAACCAGCCATCAAACATTTTGAACTGGCTTTACATGAAGCAATCTGGTTAGCTTTATTGAAATATCAAGGAAAACAATTTTAGGATTTCCGTTTCTTTCGATATCTGCAAAGCCTTTTTGAACTTCATAATAAAAATCTTCTATATTTTCCTCATGAACAAATGGCGCAAATTTCTCTAACACCAAGCCGTTTAAATACTTTTCTGAATTATTTACAGCCTTATAGTTGAACAGAAAAGAATCTCTAAATACAGTTGAGCAATAAGCCAAAAAGTCTTTTTGCTCCTCGCGTGTTTTTTTGCTTATTTTTTCTGAAAACTGAATAAGATCGTTAATAGCAGATTTATTGCTCTTTACCTTAAAAGCAGCCCTAACCCAATCTAAAAATAAAATTTCATAATCTGAGCTAAAACCATGGTTATCAAATAGTTGGATGTTTATATACACTTTTTGGCACCTGGAGGTTATAGTTGGAAGAAGTTTTCCTTCATTCTCACAAACCAATATAAAAACCGTGTTTTTTGGCGGCTCCTCGAAAAGCTTTAGCAGCTTGTTTGATGCACTCAAATTCATTTTTTCAGCCATCCAAATAAGAAATATTTTCACCCCCCCTTCATAAGACTTCAACGATGCTATTCTTGAAATTTCTTCAGCCTCATCCTTATTGATCGCTGCCTGCTTATTGCCAAGCCCTATTTTGTTATACCAATCAACTAAAGTTATTTTTGTTCCAGTACTTACAAGCTCCCTCCAATTATTGATAAAGTCTTTTGAGCTTGCTTTCGTTTTAACCTCTGCGGTTGTATTAACCGGGTAAAAATAATGTATATCAGGATTTGTTAAGGTTTTCAGTTTTTCCAAAGCAGCCTGCTGCTCGTGTATTTCCATATCTGCAAAGGGGCTTTTTATAATATCCTTTACCAGATTAAACCCTGCCCCTAAAACATCTGAATCAGCTTTTCCTACTAATAAATAGGTGTTTGCAACCCTTCCTTTTTTTACAGACTCTTTTAATGTATTTAACTGAATTTGCTCCATCTAATTTGACTGAAAACAAAGATAAAGAATTATATTTGACACGTATCTTTTCACAATGAAATCAATTAGCGAAATTTCTTTTAACAGCAAAAAAGTTTTTATTAGAGTTGACTTTAACGTACCCTTCAATGATTCTGGAGAAATAACGGATAGCTCGAGGATTATTGCGGCACTGCCAACAATTGAATATGTTTTATCAAATGGAGGGGCCTGTATTTTGGCATCCCACCTAGGCAGACCCGTTGGAAAAAATCCTGAGCTATCACTAAAGAAAATAATTCCTGAGCTAAAAAAATTATTACGTAAAGACGTAATGTTTTTAGAAGACTCAATAGGAGTTAAAACTAAAGAAACTTGTTCTAATTTAAAAAATGGGCAGATAGTGCTTTTAGAAAACCTTAGGTTTTATGAAGAAGAAACAAAAGCCGACATTGATTTCGCCAAAGAACTTTCCAGCTTAGCAGACATATATATCAATGATGCCTACGGAACAACCCATAGGGAACATGCTTCAACAGCAACAATTGCACAATTCTTTGGTGAAAAAGCACCAGGTATGCTTTTAGAGAAAGAGATCGAGAGTTTAAAAAAATTAATGGAAAATCCTAAAAAGCCTGTTACCGCCATAATTGGTGGGGCTAAAGTTTCATCTAAAATCTCTGTAATAGCAAACATAATGGGCTTTGTTGACAATTTGATCATTGGCGGAGGAATGGCATATACATTCATAAAAAATAATGGAGGTAGGATAGGAGATTCAATTTTTGAGGCTGATAGAATCAAAGACTGTGGCGAGATTTTATCTAAAGCAAAACAAAAAAATGTTAATGTTTTCTTGCCTGAGGACGTATTATGCTCAAATGAATTCTCAGATTCTGGTTTACAAAAAGTGACAGATGTTTATGAAGTACCTGATGGTTGGCAAGGCTTAGATATTGGACCAAAGACAGCTTACAAATTTGAGCAAGTAATTCAAGGCAGTAGTACTATTTTATGGAACGGACCTATGGGCGTTTTTGAAAAACCTTCATTTGAAAAAGGAACTAAATCAGTAGCAGATGCTGTTGTAAAAGCTACTCAAAATGGCGCCTATTCTATGATTGGAGGTGGTGATTCTGTTGCAGCAATCAAAAAGTTTAATATACAGGACGATGTAAGTTTCATCAGTACCGGTGGAGGAGCAATGCTCGAAAGCTTAGAAGGAAAATTACTACCAGGTATTAAAGCACTTTCGCAATAATAATTATGCAAATTAGACTGCTACTCTTAATTATTTTTTTGTTTATAATTAACCACTGTTACTGCCAGGCTGATAACTTTGAAAGGAATTTAATGGATTACAATTTTGATTCTGACACAATCAAAAACAGACTAGCAAGGCTAGACGCTAAGACCCCTATAGACATATATTTTACGCCTGAGGTTGAAAAAAGAATAAAGGAGTATCTAAAAGAAATGTTAGGCTTTTACAAGGACAATATTGAAAAAATCAACTACTATCTTCCACTTTTCGAAGAGCACTTGCAAAATAATCAAATTCCAACGGAAATAAAATATCTTCCAATCATTGAATCAAGACTTGACCCAACAGCTGTCTCGAAAGTTGGTGCTACAGGTCTTTGGCAGTTCATGTTCTACACCGCATTGGAAAATGGCTTGAAGATGAATAGTTATGTTGACGAAAGAATGGACCCCTTAAAGTCTACTATAGCAGCTACAAAGTATTTACAAAAACTATATAAAATACATTCCGACTGGAATCTAGTTCTTGCATCTTATAATGCGGGTCCAAGAACAATATCTAGAGCAAAAAAGCGGTCAGGGGGACTCACAAACTACTGGAATATAAGACCATTTTTACCAAGAGAAACAGCTAACTATATCCCTTCATTTATCGCCACCATGTATATATTAGAGTACGCCTACGAGCACGGTATTGATTTGGCTATTTCAAAAAAACCAATCTTGAAAACCGAAAAAGTATTAATAAAAGAAAAATTTGCATTTGATCACTTTTCTAAATTTTTTAACTACCCAATAGACTCAATAAAAATATTAAACCCTTCTTATATTCATGAAATTATACCTGGGCAAAACGTTAATTCAGTAAGACTGCCGATAAACATAGCCGATAAACTTATAGAAAATGAAGATGAATTTTATATCTTTTCAAACGCTGAATTTGATAAAAGTGAAAAACCCCTTCCAGACCTCTACTCAATAGACTCGAAACTCATATATAAAGTTAAGTATGGTGAATTTCTCGGAAAAATTTCAAAAAAATTTGGCGTCAAAGTTTCAGATATTAAACGCTGGAATAATCTTAAAAACGACAACATTAAAGAAAACCAGAAACTAATTGTGTTTCCTAAAAGAATCCCCAAAAATTAATTATTGTAAATTGGCCTAATAGTTTTAAAAAATGAAACAAAAAGCATTGATTTTATCTTTTTTAGCCTTGTTCTTATCGTGCTCTGACAAAAACCAAAAGCTATTACCAAATTCAAGCGGAAACATTAATAATATTTCGGTGGTATCAAGTGATGAGATCTGGGAAGGGAAGGTTGGAGAAGTTATAAGAGAAAATTTTGCTCGCCCCATCTATGGCCTTCCACAAATTGAGCCCGTATTTATTCTTAGCCATATTCCAAGTACAGTATTTACAGGTTTTGCGACAAAGTCAAGAACAATTCTAAAGATTGATATTTCTGAAACAGAAGGGGTCTTTAATTTTAAAAATACTTACGCTTCACCCCAAAGAATCATTCAGGTTACTGGATCAACCCCTGAGAAGATAATTACAATTATTAGCAAGAATATTAATTCTATATATTCTAGCTTATACTTTAATGAGATTCAAGAGAAGCAAAGAAGAATCGCAAAAAACCTAAATCAAACACAGGCTATTAAAAAAAGTATTGGTTTAACAATACGATTTCCTTCAGCTTACCGAGTTGCAAAAGTCGACACCAATTTTGTGTGGATAAGAAGGGATATAGAAACAGGTTCAGTCAATCTTTTTGTCTCAAGATATAATAGCAAAAATAATAGCTCTATTGTGAAAACAAGAGATTCAATTTCCAAGCATCATATTCCTGGACCTATTCAAAATACATTTATGTCAACAGACCCTACATATACACCAAGCTCACAGCAAATTAGTATAAAAGGTAAACAAATATTAGAAACAAGGGGTTTGTGGGAAATAAAAGGGCAATTTATGGCTGGGCCGTTTTTAAACTATCAATTTAAATCTGAAAAAAAACAAGATGAGTATATAATGGTGGACGGGTTTGTTTATTCACCAGGGACCAGAAAAAGGGACTATATGTTTGAATTAGAGGCTATTATGAGAAGTCTTAAAAACTAGCCTTCTTTTTCTTCTTCATCCTCATCATCATCTTCTTTTAAAGCTTTTTTAAACTCTCTTATGCCTTTACCAGTTCCCCTCATTAATTCACTGATTTTTCTTCCACCACCAAAAAGTATCAAAACAACAATTGCAATTAAAACTAATTGGCCAGGACCTAAAGCAAGAGGTATAATAAATAAATCCATTATTAAATATTTTAAGCTAAGTTAATAATAATAGATGTAATATTTGCTATATATAGACTACCTATTCAAGAGTAAACTAATTTTGAGTACTTTTGAATATTGTGAAAAACAAAAAACAAAACAAAGGATTCTTTAAAAGATTATTAAGTGATTATAAAGTAGTTGTTTCAAGTGATGACACATTTGAAGAAAAATTTTCTTTTAAAGCTAGTAAAATAAACACCATTATTGTTATGGTTATATACTCTATAATTCTAATTTCATTTACAATCAGCATAGTTTTTTTCACCCAACTTAAAGAGTTGGTACCCGGCTATTCATCAGCAGACCTTTTGAATAGAGCAATATACCTCACAAAAAAAACAGACTCACTAGAAAGGCAAATAAGCTTAAACAATAAATTTTATAAATCTATAGAAGACGTTCTTTCTGGAAATATAGATGAGTTTATTTCAAGAGATGAGTTATCAATAGACAGTAATCTAATTAACTCAGATATTTTTACAATTTCTCCAAATCTACAAGATTCTATTCTTAGAAAATATGTTGAAAATGAGGATAAGTTTAACCTTACTAATAATGAGCTTATTATAGAAAATAAAATGTTTTTTTCTCCGATTAAAGGCGAAATAACCCAAAGCTTTAACTTTAATGAAAATCATTTTGCTATTGATATAGCAGCCGATATAGGCACGCCTGTAAAGTCTGTTCTTGATGGAAAAATTATTTTTTCAGAGTGGTCGCTTGAGACAGGCTATGTAGTTGTTATTGATCATGGAGAAAACATAATTTCAGTTTATAAGCATAATTCAAAAACATTAAAAGAACAAAATGATTTCGTTCAAGCCGGAGAAGTTATTGCTTATTCAGGTAATCAAGGAAATTTAAGCTCTGGACCACATTTACATTTCGAACTTTGGAAAAACGGGAACCCAATAGATCCAAAGCCTCTATTAAATTTTGAATAAGAATGCTAAAGCATGTTCTTCTAAAAATAATTTCAAGTCTTGCAAAGAAGCAGGTTTACAATTGGGCAACTAATCCAATTACAACTCAGGAAAACCAGTTTAAATATTTAATCAAAAAAGCACGCAACACTAAATTTGGACAGAACCATAACTTTTCGGAAATATCAAATTATCAAGAATTCAAGAAGAGAGTACCGATAAGAGATTATGAGGAACTTAGAGAATACCTTGAGAAAGTAAAATCTGGAAAAAAGGATATTTTATGGCCAGGAAAACCAATTTACCTTGCTTTAACTTCAGGTACGACTTCGGGCGCAAAATATATTCCTATTACTAGGGAAAGTTTACCAAACCATTTAAATGGAGCTAAAAATGCTTTGTTGATTTATGTTGCAGAAACCAATAAAACCAGCTTTGTTGACGGTAAATATATTTTTGTTCAAGGCAGCCCAATACTAAAAGACATTTCAGGAATGTTGAGTGGCAGACTTTCAGGAATTTCTGCTCACCATGTTCCGTTTTACATGAAAAGTAATATGCTCCCTTCCTGGAAGACAAATATCATTGAAGATTGGGAAAATAAGATCGAAAACATAGTAAAAGAAACAATTAGGGAAGATATGACAATTATTAGTGGTATTCCCTCATGGCTTCAAATGTACTTTGAAAAAATCGTCAAAAAAACCAATAAACAGATTTCAGAGGTATTCCCAAATTTTAGCCTTTTGATTTATGGAGGAGTTAATTTTAGACCGTATAAGGAAAAGTTCCTTTCTTTAATTGGTAAGGAAGTTGACAGTATAGAGCTTTTTCCTGCAAGCGAAGGTTTTTTTGCTTTTCAAGACAAGCAAGACAGCAATGACCTCCTTCTAATACTGAATGCTGGTATTTTTTATGAGTTTATTGATGTTGAGGATTTTAGAGAAAATAGGATAGAAAGAATATCACTTCAAAATGTAAAAAAAGACATAAATTATGTTATGATTATTTCTAGCTCTGCAGGTCTGTGGGGATATAATACGGGTGACACAGTAAAGTTTACAAGCATAAATCCTTATAGAATTGTGGTAACAGGAAGGCTCAGGCAAAGCTTATCTGCCTTTGGAGAACATGTAATTGTTAAGGAGGTTGAACAAGCAATAGAACAAGCAATTTTAAAAACCGGAAACATGGTTGTTGAGTTTACAGTAGCCCCAAGATTTAAATCAAAATCTTTACAGGCTTGTCACGAGTGGTTTATTGAATTTGACGGAAATGTCATTGAGATTAATAATTTTGGGAGTTTATTAGACATTGAGCTTCAAAAACAAAACAAATATTATAAAGACTTAATAGATGGCAGAATAATAGATAAACCAGTAATAAGAAAAATTATTAAAGGAGGCTTCAAAAAATATATGAGAAGTATTGGGAAATTAGGTGGACAAAATAAAGTTCCAAAAATTGCTGATAATAGGGAAATTGCCGACAGCTTAAAAAAACTTAATCTAATCGAGTCAATCTAAAATAAATTATTAAAAAAAGCGTTTAAAAAAAACCAAAGCGAAAAAATGAAAAATAATTTTAAAGAAAAAGAAGAACTTGATATAATAGTTCTGATAGAGAAAATAAAGTTAATGTTGCTAAGCTTATTCTTGCAAATTTTTAGAAGATCTAAAAGCTTTTTGTTAGGCTGGAAAAAACTATTAGTCATTATAGTTGCAGGACTTATATTGGGATATTTTCAAACAGACAGCAAATTACCAAACGCTAAAGAAGCTACAGTTCTTGTGAAAATTAATTTTGATGCTGGAAACTATGTTTATGATGCAGTTGACCTTATCAATTTAAAAATTTCTAGTGCAGATTATGACTTTTTTAATCAAGAAATCAAGTTAAATGAGGATGAGTCTATTGACGAAGTTTCAATTTCTCCAGTCATTGATATAAAAGACATTATGGCTAAAGATATAAACGCAAATGAAATAAGAGCTTTGTTTGATAATCTTGAATATGAGGACGGTTTTTCTGTTACCGAAGGTTTCAAATCAGACTACGACTACCATTTTATTAAGGTAGGTGTATCAAACAACTCATCTATTAGTACAGTGAATAAAATTGTAGACTATTTTAATAATAACCCTCTTTTTAGCGAGCTAAAAGAAAGGAATTTGCAAAGAATTTCAAGTATTATTTCTGACAATGAACAAACTATAAATCAAATTGACAAGCTACTTGATTATTACTCAAGAGAGAATAAGATTAAAACAACACAACTGTATATTGACAATAAAGACGTAAGGCCAAACGAACTAATTAAAACCAAGATTTCTTTACAAAACGAAAATCAAGAATTAAAAAAAGAAACCCTTATAACTAAAGAAACTGTAATGGTAATAAACGAGGCAAATATATTAATTGAGAATAGTTCCATACTTTCAAATAAGATGGTTTATTACCCGTTATTATTTTTGTTTATATATATACTAATTTCAATAGTAATTGGTCTTTACCTGTATCTTGATAAATTAGACAGAGCTAGCTAAATGTCAATCAAAGACCTTACACAAAAGAGCTTTTCTGTTTTAATTATCAGATCTTTTGGCGTTTTGCTTTTATTTTCTTTTACCCTATATATTACTAACTTTTTTACTGCCGAAAATGTTGGTAGATATGACTTTGTTAGATCTACTTTAATGGTATTAGGAGGAATAGCATTGATGGGCACAAACCAATCCATAATTTATTATTCAGGCTTTTTAAAAGCAAGAAAAAGTGTTGAATCAATAAGATCCATATACTTTAAAATGCTCCGAATAATAATTTCTTTTAGCCTGATAATTTTAGGACTTTTTCTTTGTCTATTTAATGAATTAACTATAATCCAAATTTTTAATAGTACAGAATCCTATAAACTTATTCTAATGTCAATTTTTACA
Organism: uncultured Bacteroidota bacterium; assembly: GCA_902608795.1. GTDB lineage: Bacteria > Bacteroidota > Bacteroidia > Flavobacteriales > Flavobacteriaceae > MED-G13. The sequence goes on along the minus strand of CACLPI010000006.1, from coordinate 16,258 downwards.
TTGATTTTTTTCTCTACAACAATGTTAAATATCGACACCATAAGAGCTCTTCAAAACACAATTTTATCTGAGATATATAGGAGCCTGTTTAGGTATATTCCGGTATTCATATTCGCAATAATCCTAATTCAATACAATCAACAACCTTATTTAGTCGAGGCCTATTTGTTTGGCTTTGTCTTACTTTCAGTATTTTCAGGAATTAAGGTTTTCAACATGTTGGGTGGGTTGAAAAAAACGAGTAAAGAATCCGAAAAATTTTCTATAAGAGAGATATTCAAAACTTCAGCCCCCATGGCGCTCAGCGCAATAGCATATTTTATAATGCAAAGTATTGACATTATTATCTTGTCTGTTTATGAAGGTTTTGACCAGATTGCTTACTATTCCGTTTCTGTAAAATTGGCTATGGTTACGACCTTAGCGCTTATGTCGGTAAATATTGTAATTGCACCAAGAATTGCAGAAATATTTGAAAAGAAAAATATGAAGGATATGCAGCTTTTGATTAAACAATCTACCAGGATTATTTTTTTTATAAGCATCGGAGTTTTAAGCGTTTTGTTTTTATTCTCAGAACAAATCTTGAACATGTTTGGAGAAGGCTACTCTCAAGCCAATAAAGCCTTAATTTTTCTTTTAGCTGCTCAATTTTTTAATTCTATTTCAGGACCTGGCGCTATATATTTAAATATGACTGGCCGACAAACAACACTGAACAAGATATTGATTTTGGGCTTAACCATTAATATTGCCTTAAACTTTTATTTTATACCTCATGAGGGTATTAATGGGGCAGCTAAAGCTACGCTTGCCAGTCTAATAATTTGGAATTCAATCACTACTGTATTTGTTTATTCAAGAGATAAAATTAAAATCTTTTTAACGTGATATGAAAAAACCTAATTTCATAATTGCAGGCTTTCCAAAATGTGGCACAACATCATTGCACCACTACCTTAACGAACACCCCGAGATATTTATGCCTCAGCAAAAGGAGCTACATTTTTTTACATTCAAAATTCTTTCAAAACTTAAAAATGGCCCAAAAGACGAATTGATTAAAGAGACACAAATTAACAGCTCAGAAAAGTACTTAAGCTATTTCCAAAATGTTAAAAATGAGATAGCAATAGGGGACGCCTCACCTTCATATATAAACTATCCAAGTGAATTTATAAAAATTAAAAAATACTTAAACGACCCAAAGGTGATTATTATTTTAAGAGACCCTATAAATCGAGCATACTCAAATTATTTACACCTTAAAAGGGAGCACAGGGAAACAATGTCTTTTGAAGATGCGCTAAGTGCTGAGAAAGAAAGAATTAAGAACAAGTATTCGGACTTTTGGTATTATAAATTTAATTCTACTTATTATCAAAAGATAGTCAAGGCAAAGACAACCTTTAGCAAGGTATTAATATTAACAATTGAGGAATTAGACAAAAACCCTGCTATAACAATGAAAAAGGTTTATAAGTTTTTAGGGGTCAACAATAACTTTAGCTTCAAAACAATTTCTGAGAAGTTTAATGTAGGAGGTAATTACAAAAAGAATTTTGCAACCAAGATTATTTTCCAACCTTCTAAATTTAAAAACAGAATAAAGAGATTCGTACAGCCTACATCTTTTTTAAAAATTATTTTAATGCGATTAACATCAATATTTAGATCAAAGCCAGAAAAAATTAATCAAAATTTAATTGACGAATTAAAAAATTATTTTAAAGATGATGTTGAAAATATAAAAAAACTCAATGTTAACATTTCAAATTGGAAAGATTATTAAATGATTAGATTAACACTTAATAATATTATACTTTGGACAATTCTCATGGGAATATTTTTCATTCCTTTTAACTCTTGGTCTGGAATTAGTTTTTTAGGTGAATATTACAGGGACTCTTGTTTCTTATTTTTTTCTTTTGCCTTCGTTTTAACACTATTAAATAAAAGAATTCAGATACCTTTAAATAATTTAATTTTTCAGTTTTTAATTCTTTTTATACTGTGGTCTTTTTTAGCCACCTTGCTTAACGCTCACAATATTCTTGACTACTATTTTAAACAGACTACAGGTGTTTCAAGGTTTATTAATCAATTTGGCTCTTTGATTATAGCCTCACTTATTATACCACTAACTTTTTATAACGGATTCAAAAAAACAAATATCAACGATATATTTAGATTAATTAGAAGGGTCATTTTAGGATCTTTGATAATAGCATTTATTTATTCGATTATTGAGATTTTAATAGTTAAGTTAAACATGGTTTATTTAAAAAAACCACTTCTTAATCTTTTTGATTATTTTCCATTTACAGAAGCAAAAACTGACATGAGGCTTCAAAGAATCTCGTCTGTAACTTTTGAGCCCCCTGCCTTGGGTACATACTTATTGTCAATAGCCGGATGGATGTTTAGCTATGTACTAACAGAAAAAAACAAGCTAAAATATTTACCATTAATAATTGTATTATTTTTAGGTTTTATGTCAGGATCAAGGGCTGCTTTTTTTGCAATAATAATCCAATTTTTGATTGCACTTGCCTTTTTTCTTAAACATAAAAACTCGTCAAAAAACTTTTATAAAATATTTTTAGGTTTTTCTGTGATATTTCTGCTATCGTTGGCATATTTTAATAAACCAATAATTGAATATGTAAAAAAAGAAATCAATTCCTTTAAGCTAGACGATTCAATTCACGCGCTTTCAAATAAGTCTAGGTTTGGAATTCAACAAGCTATGTTTAGGGTTTTTACTGAGCACCCAATATCGGGTACAGGATATGGCCTTCAAGCGTTCGAGTCCAGAAAAAAATATCCAGCATGGGCAAAGAAAGATAATTGGGAATTCAGATTGAAATATCTTAACCAAAATGATAAAAGATTCCCCCCTGGATACAACATGTATTTAAGAATTCTCAGCGAAACAGGCATCGTTGGGCTACTATTTTTTGGATTAATTATCTTGCAAATTTTTCTGTGGTGTTATAATAATTTAAAATCTGAAAACTCAATACTTGCTTTTATAATTTTCATTTCGATGATTGGTTTTTCACTCAATTGGCTTAAAATGGATTCATTTAGAATTTACTTTTTTTGGCTATGTTTAGCCTTAATTTGGGTTATTGAATTAAGAAAAGATATAAGAAATGGATAAAAGACTGATTATAACAATTCCACATTACAACAATTTTGAAGGACTGTTAACATCAATTCAATCAATTAGAGAGCAGTTTGAAATTGATATTGTCATAACAGATGATGGTAGTAATTCAAAGCTAAATGAAAAATTAATTATATCGTCTTATAAAAACCAAGGAAAAATTTTCTTTCAATATTTAGATAAAAACTATGGGGTTGGAATAGCTGCTAACAAATGCCTACAATTTGTTAAAAAAAGGAGTTACAAATATATGGCGAGACTTGATGCTGGCGACATATGCTATGAAAATAAGTTCATGAAACAATTAAACTTTTTAGAAGCTAATCATGACATTAAGCTTATTGGAACATGGGCTAGAGTATTAGATTCAAATGGAGATTTTTTATTTAACATAAAACATCCAACACATTACAATCAGATAAAAAGAAAGATGTACTTAAACAGTATGTTTGTAAACCCAACGGTTGTTTTAGAAACATCTATTTTAGAAACCGTTCCTGAATATCCAGAAGAGTATCGTTATGCAGCTCAAGATTATGCTTTTTTCTTCAAAGTAATTAAGCATTTTAAATGTGCAAATATGCCAGAAGTTCTTTTAGACTATATAATTGATAGCGATTCTATTTCAACAAAAAAAAGAAAACTACAAGTAACAAACAGAATAAAAATTATAATAGATAATTTTAGACTTGGTTTCTATCCAGTTTATGGTTTAATTAGAAACTCTATTTTATATTTTTTCTCGAGAAGCACAACAACTTCTATAAAAAAATTAAAGCAAGATGAATTTTAATTTAGAAAAAACATATAACTATTTAGCCGCTTTAATTTGCATTTCTATTCCATTTATGACATACGCCAAGGCTTTTGTTAATATATGTATGATATGTCTTTTTTTAATTATGGTTGTTTCATACAGTAAACACAAGGTAATTAAAATAGTTAATCAGAAATTTTTTAAAGCGCTTACTATTTTTTTAATCTTCATTGTTGTTTACTCTTTATTTAATGGCTCTTTTTTTGAGGATTTTGCAGAGTCACGTAAAATTGCTCAGATAATTTTATTGCTTATTTTATTTTCATTTGTAAATGATAAAAGATTTTTAATTTATGGGTTTGTGACAGGGGTTTTAGTAAGCAGTTTGATAACAGACCTGAACATTCTTATCTACTACTTAAACTCATCCGAACTTTTAATTTCTAAATCTTCTGTCGAAGACTTGTTTATTACTCAAAGATTATATTTAGGTTTTTTTGATGTAATTTCAATAGTCTTATTATCATTTTTATTTCAAACAAGTAATAGAAATAAACAAAAGGTTTTTTATGCCTTGCTAATTCTGTTTTTTATATTCTCTTTGTTTTTGATTTCCTCTAGAAGCGCAATATTAATTGCATTTCTGGTTTTTTTAATTACAATTATTTACAAATCAAAATCGGTTTTTACTATTGGTGTTTTACTTGCATCACTTGTAATTTTCTCAACAATTATTATAACAAACAAAAACCTATCGAACAGGTTTTTGTATTCCCAGGATTCTGTAAGAACATCTTTTATTGAAAAGATAAAAACTCATGAACCGAGATATGACATATGGAAGTTTTCGCTACAAATTTTTGATGAGCAAAATTTAGGTTTTTTTGGCTTAGGAACTTACAAGACACAAGAATTATTGATTGAAAAATACATGTTAATGCCAATTGATAAAAGAAAAAATTGGTTTATACAAAGAAATTTTAACACCCATAACCAATACATAGACATTACACTTTCCTTTGGATTTGTAGGCCTTGTTTTATTTGCTGTCTTTATAAGGGAAATTATACTAAAAACCTACAAGAATGTTTATTCGCTTAACCTCATTTTAAGCCTGATACTATTTTTAGTGATTGAAAATTTATTTCACAGACAACTCGGATCATTTATTTTGGCCTTAACAATAGTTATAGCGGTTCACATAATCAATTCACAAAATGAAAAAGATACTAGTAGCTGATTGGCTTGACAGATATGGTGGCGCCGAAAGGGTTTTAACAGTCTTAAATAGGCAATACGATTTTGATAAATGTTATACGCTAATTAACATAATGTCAAACAATGACCTTGCGAAGGTTTTTCAAGACAAAAAAGTTCAAATTATTGAATCTAATCTAAAGTTTTTAAAGACGAATTTTAGATACCTATTTTTTTTATTTCCTTATTTCATGTCAAAATTTGAAAATGATAAAGACAATAAATTAATTATATCCTCCTCTTTTTCAGTAGCCAAAGGATTTAAAAAGAGAAGAGGCCAAATACATATTTGTTATTATCAGGCAAGAAACCAGCGGTATATTTGGGATAATGAGAAAATTTATTTTTCGTCCTGGCAAAGGGTAATCCTCTTCCCCCTTTTAAAATTGTTACGCCACATAGATATTAACCACTCCAAAAGACCAGATTATATAATTGCAAACTCTCATTTTGTAAAAAATTGGATTAAAAAAACATATAATATCGAATCAAAGGTGATATATCCACCAGTTGACACTAACTTATTTAAACTTGTAAAAGAAAAAAAAGACTATTTCATAACAACAGCAAGACTAGAGCCCTACAAAAGAGTTGATTTATTGGTTAAAGCCTTTAACCACTCTAAAGAGACCCTATATATAGTTGGAGATGGATCAATGAAGAATAGATTAAAAAAAATGTCCAACTCTAACATTAAGTTTTTTGATTTTCTTCAGCCTTCTGAGGTCATGAAACTAGTAAGTAAGGCAAAAGCATTTATTCACGCAGGCATAGAAGATTTTGGGATAGCTCCAGTAGAGGCTCAATCAACGGGAACTCCAGTAATAGCATATAATATGGGTGGTCTTTCAGAAACAGTAGTTGAGGGAAAAACAGGTGTGTTTTTTAATTCTCAGTCGGTTGATGCAATTTTAGAAGCATTAATACGTTTTAAAAAGATTGAGTTTGATCATGAGGCCATTAGTATGCACGCTGACCAATTTTCAGAGAAAAATTTTGCAACAAATATTCAAAATTACATTGATTTAAAATTAAAAGAAACAGTTTCCTGATGGTAAAAAAGTATGCTGGAAGATATTCAAAATATATAAGACCAATTTCAATAATATTTGATTTATTGGTGGTTAGTTCTTTTGTCTATTTGTTTTTGGACCAAAGTTTATTTAGGGTCACTCCAATAATGGTTTTTGCTGTACTTTGGATAATTTCTGCGTTAATAACAAACTTTTATGAAGTATATAGGTTTACCAAGTTAATTAGGATTATATCATTCATTTTTTATCAGCTTTTATTATTTTCAATTTTAGTTTTTGCTTTTTTTGGGGCAGTTCAAAGCCCGACGCCTGGATTATCACAAACCTTGGTATTTTTACTCTATACATTTATTATAATTTCATTATTCAAGCTAACACTATTTTATGCTCTGCAAAGCTACAGGCTAGGTTTTGGGGGAAACTTCAGAAAGACCATAATAATAGGAAATGATGAGGCGGTAAAAGAACTAAAAGAATTTTTTCTTAATCAAAAGGAATTAGGTTACGAAAATAGAATGACTTTTAAATTCAATCATCCTTCGGATTTAAACCTTGAGGAGTGTTTTGATTTTATTCTTACAAGAAATATTGATGAAGTTTACTGTTCAGCAAATGAATTAGATGAAAGTCAAATAAGTCGTTTGATTACATTTTGTGAAAACAATTTTAAAATTTTAAAATTTATTTCAAAGAGAGGAGGCTTATTATCAAAAAAATTAAAAACTGACACATACGGCCTCTCAACTGTTCAGTCATTAAGAGAAATGCCGCTATCTAACGACTTTAACACAATTTTAAAAAGAACTTTTGATATTTTTTTTTCACTATTCGTAATCATTTTTTTACTATCATGGATTACACCGATTATAGGTTTGATAATAAAAATTGAGAGTCGAGGACCAGTGTTCTTTAAGCAAACTAGAAATGGAATAAAGTTCAGAGAGTTTACTTGTTATAAGTTTAGATCAATGATTGAAAATAATGATGCAGATATTCAGCAGGCAACTAAAAATGATAAGAGAGTAACTAATATTGGAAAAATTTTAAGGAAAACAAGCCTTGACGAACTTCCACAGTTTTTTAATGTATTAATTGGCAATATGTCTGTCGTTGGACCAAGGCCTCACATGATTAAAGAAAATGAAAGATACTCAAAGTCTGTCGATAAGTTTATGGTTCGCCACTTTGTAAAACCCGGGATTACTGGGTTGGCCCAGGTTAAAGGATATAGAGGAGAAATTGAAACAGATGAAGATATAATAAACAGGGTAAAATATGACATTTATTATTTAGAAAACTGGTCTTTAATCTTGGATTTAAATATTGTATTTTTAACAACGATTAATTTTTTAACCGGCCAAAAAAAGGCATATTAAATTTTAAAACTTAATGAACGTATTAATATTGGGCTCTGGAGGTAGAGAGCATGCTTTTGCTTATAAAATCAGACAAAGTAAATTGTGTAAAAATTTATATGTTGCGCCTGGAAATTCTGGAACCAGTGAAATAGCATCAAATTTAGAAATCCAGGTGAATCAATTTGAGCAAATAGCAGAAGCTATTAAAAATTTAAATGTCTCATTGGTAGTTGTTGGCCCTGAAGTGCCTTTAGTGAATGGTTTAACAGATTTTATAAAATGTGACAAGGATTTAAAGGATATAATTGTCATAGGCCCAAATATGCGTGCCGCTCAGCTAGAAGGAAGTAAAGATTTTGCCAAGGACTTTTTAAACAGACATAATATACCAACCGGATCACATAAAACCTTTACCACTGAAAATATTAATGAAGCATTTTCTTACATTGACGAAATGAATGCTCCTTATGTCCTAAAAGCTGATGGATTAGCAGCAGGCAAAGGAGTTTTAATAATTGACAACCCAGATGAAGCAAAAAATGAAATTCATGAAATGTTGGTAAATTCAAAATTTGGAGATGCTAGTAAGAGAGTTGTTGTCGAGGAGTTCTTAGACGGCATTGAATTGAGTTGTTTTGTGATTACTGATGGCCAAGATTATAAGTTGTTACCTAGCGCAAAGGATTATAAACGGATAGGGGAAGGAGATACCGGATTAAATACCGGAGGAATGGGTGCTGTTTCACCTCCAACTTTTTTAACAAAAGAGTTTAAAGAAAAAGTTGAAAAACAAGTGATTCAACCAACTATTGAAGGCTTTAAAAAAGACAATATAAATTATCAAGGGTTTATTTTTTTTGGGCTAATTAAAGTGAATGATGAACCCTATGTAATTGAATATAATGTAAGAATGGGCGATCCTGAATCAGAAGTAGTTTTACCAAGAATAAAATCAGACTTATTAGAACTATTACATGCTTCAGGCAACGGCAATTTGAAAGATTATAATATTATTATTGATGATAAAAAAGCAGCAACAGTTTTTTTGGTTTCAGGCGGATATCCAGAGCAATATGAAAAAGGCAAGGAAATCTTTGGTTTAGATTCAGTTCGAGACTCTCTGGTTTTTCACGCTGGAGCCAAGTATGAAGACGGGAAAGTCAAAACCAATGGAGGAAGGGTAATAGCTGTAACCTCAATCGAAAATTCCTTACAAGAAGCTTTAGAAAAGTCTTATCAATCAATAAAAAAGATAAGTTTTGAAAAAATGAACTACAGAAAAGATATAGGGTTTGATCTATAAATAATCATGGGCGGTGATTGTCATATCTTCCTCATCGTTATCGTCAAATTTTTTAAGTTGAACCATCCAATAACAAAAAGCAGCTGTTCCAATTGCAGTAAAAACCCATGCCATGATATTTGCAAGCCACCAATTATAGTCGCCAACTTCTCTCAGTACGTCAAAGGGTATAAAAAAATAATTAACAAAAAGATTTTCAATACCGTAAAAGAACTCTTTCATTGTGAATCATATTTATTTACTTTGTAAATATACAAATCTTTAAATGATAATAAGGTTTTTTAAATTCACAAAATTAGTACAAGTAATTGGTTCAATTACCATTTCATTTATAGTGATGTTTTCAATCAGAAATAAAAATATATTGATTGATGATTTATATTCTCAAATATGTATTTGTCTTATATTTCTTTTATCGCTTTTTATTATATCAAAAAATTCAATTTTAAAAAATAATCATTACATAACACTTGGATTAATATTATTTTCTGGAGTTTACTTAAAAATGCCAAATGATTTAAAGATTACATTATCATATTTTTTCTTACTACTAGCTGTAAGAAAAATATATAGTCTAAAGTCAAAAAAGAATCTAAATAAAAAGTTATTTGATATCGGATTTTGGTTTTCTATTTCCACATTTTTGCATGAAATTAATATTATATTTTTCATAACGATTTTCTTGGGAGCTTATATGTTTAACAAATTAAATTTTGGCGACTTTTTTAAAATTTTAATAGGATATATTACCGCATTTTTAATCACAGTCGTTACACTAAACTTAATAACTGGCGTTGAATTGTCAATTAATTCAATTATCGGACATATAGATTTATTTTGGATAAAACTTAGTTCTTCAAAAGCAATATTAAATGCTGGTTTTTACCATTTGTTTTTTGCTCTTGCTTGTTCATTAACATTTATTTACTATAGTTTTAAATTCTTTGGAAATAATTTGGCTGAAAGAATAAAAAATATATTTCTTTTTACCCTTTTTTTAAATTCAATCTTTTTGGTTTTTTTAATTAAAGAGTATTCTATTTTCTTATTTTTTCCATTTCTGGTAACTTTGATTAAAATAATATCTGAACTAAGAGATAATTTGTTTTTTGAAGTGATTATTTTAGCCATTATTTTAATTAACTCTTATCCTTTTAATTTTTAAAAACAAACTAACAATGAAAGTAGAGGTGTCAAATGGGGAATTACTCGACAAATTAACAATTTTAGAATTAAAACTAACCAATATAAGCGATCTTCAAAAAATTACTAATATTCAAAAAGAACATAAGGAATTAAATCCATTAGCTAGTCAATTATTTGACTCATATGGTAAAGAACTAAAAAACCTTTATAAACAATTAGCTGAAATAAATTCAGAATTGTGGACAATCGAAGATCACATAAGAGAATGCGAGAGAAATAAGGATTTTGGATCTGATTTTGTAAAACTGGCAAGAGCGGTTTATTTTACAAATGATAAAAGAAGTCAAATAAAAAAATCAATTAATTTACTTACAGATTCTGGTTTTGTTGAAGAAAAGTCATATGAAGATTATCAATAATTACTTTAAAAAAACCAATTTAACTTGAGCGATCACATACTAATTATCAGATTATCGGCTTTTGGTGATGTTGCAATGACAGTACCGGCTATTAGTGTGTTGAGAGATAACTATCCCAGTGTTAAAATTACCATTTTAACAACTGAGTTTTTCTCTTCTTTATATAATCAAATTCCAAATATTAATTTTCTCTTTTTTAAACCTGAACACAAAAGTATTTACGGCTTGTTTCGTCTTTCTACACAAATTATTGGGATAAACCCAGATCTTATCATTGATTTACACGATGTTCTAAGAACTAAAATTATTAGACTCTTTTTGGCATATAAATTTAATAGAATCTCAGTCATAGATAAAGGCAGAAAACAAAAAAAATCATTGATTAATGGCCAAATCTTTAGAAGACTAAAACCTATGCATCAAAGATATGCCGATGCTTTATCCTCTGAAAATATGAATATTAATCTTGACCTATTCAAGACTTATAACAAGATTAATATCAATGATAAAACTCATGAATTTGATCCAAATAAAATATTAATTGGAATTGCTCCTTTTGCTAGGCATAATTGTAAAGAATATTCCTTAGAAAATATTTTAAAGCTAATCGATTTAATTGCTCCTGGCTATCAAATTTTGATTTTTGGGGGACCCGGCGAGGAAGAAAAAAAGATAAAAAAGATATGTAAAGAAAAAATCAATACATATTTAGTCTCTTCAAATTATTCTCTTGATGAGCAAATGGCTGTCATATCGAATCTTGGTTTAATGATATCTATGGATTCTGCAAATGGCCATATTGCATCTTTATTTGGAGTAAATGTCATCACTATTTGGGGCGCAACACATCCTTTCATTGGCTACTGCCCACTTAATCAGCCAGAAAAAAACTCAATTATACCAGATTTAGAAAAATTCCCTAAAGTTCCGGTAACTATATATGGATCAAGATGCCCTAAAGATTATGTTAATGCTATTAACTCTATACAACCAAAAAAAATACTTAAAAGATTTAATGAGCTAGTTTAAATATCGTCAGCATCAATATAAATTTCTTCTGAAGTTGGGTAGGCCTGACAAGTTATTATTAAGCCTTCATCGATTTCACTGTCAGTCAAAATATAATTTTGCTCTAAATTTACAGTTCCTGTTTTAAGTCTTCCAATGCAGGTGGCACAAGCACCGCCTCTACAGGAATAGGGTGCATCAACATCATTTTCGATTGCGGTATCCAGAAGTGTCTTGTTTGTATCGCCTTCAATAGTTGTTTCAACTCCATCCACTTTAAATGTTATTTTGATACTACCCATGGCTATATTTACTTACGAATTTAATTATTTTCAATTTCATAATAAAAAGATGATTATTTTTGTTAGAGATACAATATCCAAAACTAAATATAGTTTTATAGTTTGACTAATAAAATCATCAATTGAGAATAAAACACTTAAATATATCCTTAATTTTTTCATTAATAATTTTCTTTTCAAGTTGTTCAAGAAAAAAAGACAAATTTTTGAATAAAAAATTTCACTCAACAACAACCAAGTACAATTTTCTTTTTAATGGCAATAATTTATATAACCAAGGCTTGTCGGCAATTGATAAGGAACAAAAGGAAAACTTTTGGAATCTTATCCCACTTGAAAAATTTAAATTCTATATTGAAGAGGAAGAAGACAGAGAAAGTGATTTTACAAAAGCTGAGGAAAAAGCAACCTTAGCAATTCAAAAACATTCAATGAATATTCTGGGAAAAGAAAAGAACCCTATAATGGATGAGGCATATTTTCTTTTGGGAAAGTCAAGATATTTTGACAATAGATTTCTTCCAGCATTAGAGGCATTTAACTATATTCTGTTCAAATATCCAACAAGTAGGTATATCAACGAAATAAAAATTTGGAAGGAAAAAATTAATATAAGACTGAATCAAGATAATTTTGCGATAGATAACTTAAAAACTCTTTTAAGTGAAACTAATTTAACAGATTTTGAGATTTCAATGGCTCAATCTTTTATTGCACAAGCTTACATTAATGTTAATGAACTTGATAGTGCAGTAAATTATCTTAATTTATCTATAAAGGTGGGTGGGTATAACAGAGATATCCCAAGGAAGAAGTTTTTATTGGCACAGCTTTATCAAGATTTATCTGTTAGCGATTCAGCATATAAAAATTACTCTGAAATAGTAAGCTTGAAGAGGAAAACATCAAAGGAATTTTTCATTAATTCTGCAGTAAATAAGGCTGTATTATCAGACTCCGTGGAATATGCAGTTCAAGATTTAAAACTACTTTTGAAAGACATTGAAAATAAAAAATATAGCGACATAATATACTATAATTTAGCAATGATATATTTAAATCAAAAAGAATCAGAAAATGATAAAAAGTCGAATGAAATAGATTCTTTAGTTATCTATTATTTGAATAAATCTTTAGGTTCAAAATCCAGTGATAAAATTTTATTATCTAAAACTTATAATTACTTAGCCCAACTAAATTTTGATAATAAAAAATATTTAAATGCTGGGCTCTATTATGATAGTACACTTACTAATCTCAATGAGAAATCCAAACAATTCAGAAAAATCCAAAAGAAAAGAGACAACTTAAATGATTTAATTTTTTACGAAACAGCTGTTTTAGAATTAGACAGTATTTTAAGCTTGGTGAATATGTCAGATATTAAAAGAGAAGAAGTTTTCAATGATATGATTGAAGATATTAATCGAAAAAAAAATAAAAAAAATAAAGATCAGCGAAATTTTGGGAATGTTAATCCAATGAACCCAGAAGCAAGTAATGATAATTCTCTTTTCTATTTTTATAACCCTACGGCTGTTGCATTCGGAAAAAATAACTTTAAAAGTAGATGGGGAAATAGAGCTCTTTTAGATAATTGGAGATGGTCAATTAAAAATCAAGATTCTAATTTAATCAATCCAGAAGTCGATAATAATGATCTGAAGTCTATTGATTTGATTACTTTAGAATCTTTTATTAATTCAATTCCCTCTGACGAAAAAGTTATTGACAGCTTAAATAACAATTTAAATGAAGCGTATTTCAGATTAGGCTCAATTTATAAAGATAAATTTGAAGAATATCAGATGTCAATTGAAAAGTTTGATAAACTCTTAATTAATAACCCTGATAAAACCTTAATTGTTCCAGCAAAATATTTTCTCTATCAGTGTTTCACCTCACTTGAAATTAATGATATTGCAAAAAGCTATAAGGAAGATATTATTTCAAATCACAAGGACTCCAAGTATGCAAAAAAATTATTGGAAGGAAAACTCACACAAAATTCCGACAGGACTCCAGAGCAAATATATGAGTCAATTTATTTAGCATTTCTTAATGGTGAGTACGTAAAGGTTATTGATGAAACTGAAAAAATTATTCAAAATTTTGAAGATGATATACTTATATCGAAATTTGAGTTACTTAGAGCAACCGCTATTGCGAAGGTTTTTGGCTTCTCTGAGTATAAAAAATCTTTAAATGATATTCTGTTAAACTATTCTAGCACCTTAGAGGCCAAACAAGCTCAATACCTTATAAGTCAGGTTTTACCAAAAATAACAAAACCGGCTTTTGTAAATAATCGTATTTCTGATGATTATAAGATTTTATTTCTATTTGATAATAAGTTAGAATCTGAAATTCAAAATAAAATTAAAAATCTGAATCAATATTTAAATCAATCAAACCCACTGGAATTAACTATTTCATTTGATCTTTATGACAATAAAATGGATTTTGTTGTAATTCATGGCCTTAAAAGTTATGATGGCAGCCTTGGTTTTATTGAAAAGCTTATAGAAGGCAATATTGTGCAATCAGAAAATATAGTCATTTCGTCAGAAAATTATAAAAAATTACAAATTCATAAAAATTTGGATAACTTTATACAATAAACATTAATATACTATGGGTAATACTAATCAACAAAACATGATATCCCAAGGCACTAAAATTGTTGGAAATATTTCTAGTAATTCTGATTTTAGAGTCGAGGGGAATATTGAAGGTGAATTAAAAACATCAGGAAAAGTAGTAGTTGGTAAATCCGGAATTATCAACGGAAGCTTAATTGGTGAAAATGCTGATTTTGAGGGTAGCTTTTCTGGGAAACTAAAACTTGGCGGTATGTTAACGCTAAGATCATCAGCATATATTGAAGGTGAAGTGGAAATTTCTAAACTTTCAGTGGAACCTGGGGCTACATTTAATGCTACATGCTCTATGAAGGGTGGCGTAAAAGAGTTAAAAAACAGTGAAGAAAAAGACACCCTTGAGAAAAAGGAAAAGTCAGCATAATTTTATTCTGTATTCTCAGCTAGCTTTTCAAATGCTTGTTGTAATTGCAGGAGGTATCTTTATTGGATATAAAATAGATCAAATTTATCCCAATCCCTATTCCTTATTTACACTTTTATTTTCGATTGGTTCAATTATACTTTCCATTTACTATACAATAAGTCAGGTTACAAAAGATGATTAATTATTTAAATCAAGTTAAGAGTTTCATAACCCTGACTGTCTTAGTAGTTTTAGTATTTTATATTCACGAATTTATTTGTGAGTTCTACTCTATATATTCTCCACTCAAATCAATATATGTTTTTAACTACTTTGCTGTAATTTTTTTTCTGATAATTTCAAAGTTAAATTTGAAATACAAACTAGTTAATATTTTAACTTTTTTTATGCTACTCACATTTATAAAAATGCTGTCAACTATTATCTTTTTTCTTTATTTCAAGAGCTATGGCTCCTATGATATTGTGATTGTAGTCTACAATTTTTTCCCTGTGTATTTTTTACTATTGATATTTGAAATTTTCGACCTAAAAAAATCCTTAAATAATATTTAAAACTTCTTGTTTTATTTTGTTTGAAATTTGCTTTTATGTGCTTACATTTGCAACCATATTAACAAGAAGAAATTTTAGCAAAAATGCTTTTAAGATTTTCCGGTTTTTTTACCTTGATTTTTTTTATAATTTTTTCTGCAAATATTTTTGCCAATCCCGCCGGTAAATCTAACGAAAATAAAGAGTTTGATGTAAATGAAATGATTATGCACCACATAAAAGATGCACATGAATTTCACATTATGGATATTGACGGCCACGCCGTTTCTTTTCCTTTACCAATTATTCTTTGGACTGACAAGGGACTAGTTACATTTCTTTCATCTGAATTTAATCATGATGACTCAGGAGAGGTCATAGTAGAAAGAAAAGGGCAAGAGTTTATCAAATATCACGAAAAGATATTTTACGCAAATAATACAGGCGGAGACATGTATGTTGCTTATGATGTTGCCGGAAATGTAACAAATAAAAAACCACTTGATTTATCAATAACAAAAATGGTCTTTTCTATGTTTCTATCAATGCTTCTATTGATATTAATTTTTGTCGCAACAGCAAGGACATATTCTAAATCAAAAAAAGGAGAACCAACAGGCCTTGGTAAATTCACTGAACCACTGATTATGTTCATAAAGGATGAGGTTGCTTTACCAATGATAGGTGAAAAAAACTACCAGAAATATATTCCATTTCTTTTAACACTATTTTTCTTTATATGGATAAATAATGTAATGGGCTTAATTCCGTTTTTCCCATTCAGCGCCAATCTGAGTGGAAATATTGCTTTTACATTTGTATTAGCAACAATTACATTTATTATAACAACTGTAGTTGGTAATAAAGATTATTGGAAACATATTTTTTGGATGCCAGGTATCCCAGTTCCTATGAAACTATTCTTAGCCCCGATCGAGTTTT
>CACLPI010000005.1 GCA_902608795.1 uncultured Bacteroidota bacterium | reverse complement strand
TTTTATTTTATTGCTCTGCACATGTCCAACCATGTGCCAAAAAATATCCTTAGGTAATTCTTCGAATTTTCTGGTCATTTCTTGAATCTTGTTTTCACCAAATGATCTATGCCCATTTTCATAAGCCTTAATTATATCTTCGTTTGGTTTTGTTTTTGAGATTGCAATTAGCTCAACATAGTCAGGAATATCCGATTGAATTTTATTGATATTTTTATCAATCATTGGCAAAATCTTTTTGAAACAAATTCAGCTTTTTTTGAGTTTGTATAATCATAAAACCCTTCACCTGACTTGACTCCTAGTTTTCCTTCACTTACAAGATCAACGAGTAATTTATTTGGTGTATACTTTTTATTTTTTAGTCCATTTAGCATAACTTCTAAAATTGATTTACATACATCTAAACCTATCAGATCGGCAAGTTGTAGTGGGCCCATTGGATGTCCCATCCCTAATTTCATTATTCCGTCAATATTTTTAACGCTAGCCACTCCTTGATCTAATGCTTCAATAGCCTCGTTAATCATAGGCATTAGTATTCTGTTTGAAATGAAGCCGGGATAGTCATTTACACTTAACGGTATTTTATTAAGCTTTTTTGACAGGTTTAAAATCGTGCTGGTCGTTTCTTTACTTGTGTGCCTTGAGTTTATAACCTCAACTAACTTCATGATTGGAACAGGATTCATAAAATGCATACCAATTACCTTGTCTTTTCTCATGGTTGCATTTGCTAGTTTTGAAATAGATATTGAAGATGTATTTGATGCTATTATTGTTTTTTCAGGACATTTAGCATCCAATTCTTTGAAAATAGATTCTTTAATTTCAAGATTTTCAGTAACAGCTTCAATAACTAAGTCAGAATTAAAAACTGAATTAATATCATTTGTGTATGTGATGTTATTCGATGTTTTTTGCAAATCAGAACGGTTGATAACTTCTTTATTTACCATTCTCTCTAAGTTCTTTAGGATAGTTTTTTTGGCATTATCTAAATTATTTAAGCTTATATCATACAATTTAACATTCAAATCAAATAATGCAAATGTTTGAGCAATACCATTACCCATTGTTCCACAACCAATTACAGAAATGTGTTTCATTTTATTTAAAGTTTTTAATTATTCTAATAGCAACATCCAAAGCATTGTGACCATCATAGATATCTACCTTAGGTCTTTTGTCATTTGTTATAGAAAATGCAAAGCTATTCAATTCGTCAAGTATGGCATTATTTTCAGAAATATTGGGTTTACTAAAATAAACTTTCTTTTTATTTCCTTTTGAGGTTTTTAAAGTCATAATTGGTGTTTCAGAATTTTTTTCGTCTATTTCTAATATTTCTGACTCACGATTTAAAAAATCAATAGAAATGTATTTACCAGATTGAAAAAACCTTGTTTTTCTCATATTCTTTAAAGAAACTCTACTAGCGGTAAGGTTGGCGACGCACCCATTTTTAAACTCTATTCTTGCATTAGCAATATCAGGTGCATCACTAATAACCGAAACTCCACTAGATGAAATATGTTTTATTGTTGAATCAACCGATTTTAAAATAATATCGATATCATGAATCATGAGATCAAGAACTACAGAAACATCAGTTCCTCTTGGATTGAACTGAGCTAATCTATGAGATTCAATGAACATGGGTTGACTGATGTTATTTTCAACGGCTGTAAATGCAGGGTTAAATCTTTCTACATGACCTACCTGAATTTTCACATTGTTTAATTTTGATTTTTCGATTAAATTGAAAGATTCTTCAGTATTAGAGCAAACAGGCTTTTCGACAAAAACATGAACTCCTTTTTCTATGGCTTTCAACGCATAGCTATAGTGGGAGGGGGTAGGTGTGACAATGTCAAGGACATCAATCTCTTCTATCATTTCTTCAAAACTTGCATAAGATTTACATCCAAACTCACTAGCAGTTTTTTTAGAGATGCTAATATCATTATCATAAATTCCTAATAAATCAAAACTTTCTGATTGATTCAATAGTTTAATATGAATTTTACCTAGATGACCACATCCTACCACACCTGCTTTTAACATATTTTTTTTTACAAATTTAATATTTTGATACCAATATGTTTTAAATTTAAATCTAAATAATTTTTGTTATTGATTCATTTAAACATAAAGGATTAAGGAATAAGCTTGTTGCTGAATTAATTAAGAAAGGAATCAAAGATTCTTTAGTTTTAGATGCTATTTCTAAAGTACCAAGGCACATGTTTATGGACTCAGGCTTTATTGATCACGCATACCAAGACAAGGCTTTCCCAATTTCATCCGGTCAAACCATATCGCAACCTTATACAGTAGCCTTCCAAAGTCAATTATTACAAATAGAAAAAGGTGACAAAATTCTTGAAATAGGAACAGGAAGCGGATACCAATCTGCTGTTTTATGTGAAATGGGAGTGAAGTTATATACTATTGAAAGAATTAAGGAACTTTTCAGAAAAACATCTATATTTTTACCTTCTATCAACTATTATCCAAAGAAAATGATTTATGGCGATGGATATCAGGGCTACTTAGACGAATCTCCATATGATGGTATAATTGTGACTGCAGGTGCTGCTGAGGTACCCAAAAATTTACTCTCACAATTAAAGCTAAACGGAAAAATGGTAATACCTATAGGTGATGATATTCAAAAAATGTTGCTTTATACAAAAATATCAGATGAGGATTATGATGTCAAAGATTTTGGAGATTTCCAATTTGTACCTATGCTAAAAGACAAGATCTAGACTTTATTTTTGTTTATTCTGTTGAGGTTTCTCTTATTATCTTTGTCTTTCAATGCACTTCGTTTATCGTACAATTTTTTACCCGTAGCCGTAAAAATTTCCAGTTTTGCGAAACCTTTTTCACTAATAAATAACTTATAAGGAATAATTGATGACCCTTTTTGTTCAACAGATTTTTTAAGTTTATTTAACTCAATTTTGTTTAGGAGTAGTTTGCGTGCTCTTTTAGGATTATAATTATCATCATCATTTGAAAAATCGTATTTTTCAATGTTCATGTTTATAATAAAAAGTTCTTTATTTGTGAATTTGCAAAAACTTTCTCTTATTGAAGCCTTGCTATCTCTAATTGATTTTATTTCTGACCCACTTAATACAATACCAGCAACAAATGAATCATGTAAAATAAATTCAAATTTAGCTTTCTTATTAACTATTTTAACTACACTTTTCATAACTGTTAATTAAATATTAATAAATAATAATTTAATACAAATAAATCTGATATTTTATTTTGTCAATTGATTAATTTTGTAATTCATTAAACATAATACAAATATGCAAAAAGATAAGGAGATATTTAATTTAATTGATGCTGAAATGAATCGTCAAATTGATGGTATAGAGCTTATTGCGTCTGAAAATTTCACAAGTGATCAGGTGATGTCTGCAACTGGATCGATCCTTACAAATAAATATGCTGAGGGATATCCTGGTAAAAGATATTATGGAGGCTGTCAAATTGTTGACGAAATAGAAACCCTGGCTATTGAAAGGGCCAAAGAATTATTTGGCGCTTGTTGGGCAAATGTTCAGCCTCATTCTGGTAGCCAAGCTAATTCTGCAGTATTTTTTGCGTGTCTAACCCCAGGTGATACTATTCTAGGTTTTGATCTAGCACATGGAGGTCACTTGACACATGGGTCAAGTGTAAATTTTTCAGGCAAATTGTATAATCCGGTTTTTTATGGAGTAGATAAATTAACAGGAATGCTTGATTATGATGAAATCGAGAGAATAGCAAAAAAAGAACAACCTAAAATGATTATTGCTGGTGCCTCTGCTTACTCTAGAGATATTGATTTTAAAAGATTCAGAGAGATTGCAGATTCTGTTAATGCTTTTTTACTCGCTGATATTTCCCACCCATCTGGACTAATCGCCAAAGGAATTTTAAATGATCCAATTCCTCATTGTCATATTGTAACCACAACAACACATAAGACTCTTAGAGGACCAAGAGGGGGGTTGATTTTAATGGGAGAAGATTTTGATAATCCTTTTAATATTAGACTCAAAAATGGTTCACTAAAAAAAATGTCCTCGCTATTAGATTCCGCAATTTTTCCTGGAAACCAGGGTGGTCCGCTTGAGCATGTTATTGCTGCAAAAGCTGTAGCTTTTAGTGAAGCACTTTCAGAAGATTTTCTTTTTTATATTCTTCAAGTAAAGAAAAATGCTCAGGTTATGGCAGATGAGTTTGTAAAAAGAGATTACAAAATTATTTCAGGTGGAACAGATAATCATATGATGCTTATTGATTTAAGAAATAAAAATATCACTGGTAAAGATGCTGAGTCCGTATTGGGTAAAGCTGAGATAACAGTTAATAAAAATATGGTCCCATTTGATGATAAGTCTCCTTTTGTTACTTCAGGAATTAGAATTGGAACAGCAGCTATTACCACAAGAGGCTTGAAAGAAGATGATATGATTAAAGTCGTTGATTTTATTGATAAAGCTATAACCAATAATGAACATGAACAATCTTTACATCAAATTGCCGCTGATGTTAAAGATTTTATGAATCACAGACCTCTGTTTCTAAACTAGTCTTCGATAATAACGTGTTGATAAGCACCTAAATCACTATTCGAAGTTCTATCAATGTTCAATATGTCATAAGGTGTTTGAATTGCATATTCTAATGAACCAAGTCCTATTGCCTGTGAATCTTGATTTATTCTTAAATCGTTTTGAATAGGATTAATAAATCCAGGAGGTAAGTTGTCAAACAGATTTTCATAATACAGATCATTTGAAAAATCATATCTGGAATCATTCTCAAAATAATTATTGACATCTTCGAACTTCACAAGGGTGTTAATAAGCTTGAAATCAAGGTATGTGTCACTTAAATTTTCAACTAGAAATTCAATGTTCTGATTTCCATAGATTATTGAATTTGAAATATCTACATCAAATAATTCATTAACATATTCATTGTTATCAGAATCAATAAAAAAATCATTAAATAGAACAGAAGGAAATTGTCTTATGCCAGAATTCCAAAAATTTGTTATGGTACAATGATTTAATTTATATTTTCCTCCATAGGTACCTGCAAATGAAGATTGTCCAGATTTATTGATTACCAAGTTCTCTGCATCTATGGATGACGATATAGAAAGGATTCCAAAATTACTACTATTGTAAATTTGAACATTAAGTAAATCAAGCTTGAAGTCATCGTAGTTTGCTCCCCCGGTAGTATAAATCCCAACTGATGCATTTTTAATTGTGCAAAAACTAAATTCATTATCAATACTGCCATCTAATAACCAAATTGTCCCCCATTGTCCTGGGATATTTTCAAAAAAAGGCTCAAGTCTGTCACCTTCAAAAATAATTTCATTTTCTAAGCCTTGATTTTGACTAAATTCACCGTTTGCTTTAATACTACCACCATTAGTGATAATTAATCCTGAATTTTCATGAAAATGGATTCTTGATCCTTTTTCGATTATTAATTCGTTTCCGCTATCTACTGCAGCATAACCGTATATAACATAAGGTTTTTCATTCGTGAATATCAGCTCGTTTTCATCCAAATATCTACCTCTAATTTCGGTTTGCTCGTTTATTCCATCTCCGTCAAAATCAATTTCAAGGGTTTCATAAATATACTGTTGTTCATTTTCATATCTATCCGGGTATATAAATATTGCATCTTTAACCAAAGAAATAAGATTTACCTCTTGCGAGCTATTTAAGTTTAAGAATTCAATTTTATCTTCATATAAGAAGGAATTTTGATCAGTATTAATTTCATTGATGTCAATTGTTGTTTCTATAAATATATAAAGGCTATCATTAGCCAAAAGTTCAATGTTTTCAAATCTTTTTCCGTTATCATCGTTTTGGTTATAAATACCATCAACATTTAGTCTAAAAAAGGAATTATTTCCGTTTGATAGTTTAATCTCAGGAATTAATATATTTTTATTTGAATTATTATATACTTTAAGGTTATAAGTGCTGGAACCTATATTGGTAAAAACAGTGTCTAAATATACTGTGTCCTTTGAAAATAATAGGGGAGTATCATTAATTTCGAATTCAATATCATCATTACATGAATTCCAGAAAAACAAAACAGTAACAGCTAACAATAACTTAATGAGATTATTCATAACTAATCTTTTATTCTTATTTCAAATAGCTTATCCCACATTTTTCCTGTAACGAATATTGAGTTTCTTTTTTTATTAAAGGCAATACCGTTTATAACATCAAGTTTTTCATGTTGAGTTACTTTGCTTTTAAGGGTGGATAAGTTAATTACTCCATCAATTGCACCATTTTCTGGGTTAATAATAGCAATACCATCAAATAAATATCTATTTGCATAAATTTTCCCATCAACCCACTCAAGTTCATTTAACCCCACAACTTTATTTTTATTTGTATAAATTTCTATATAACCCTCTTCTATTTGATTTTCTGAGTTTAGTGTCCATATTTTTTCTGTTCCGTCACTTTTGTATAATTTTACCCCGTCATTACAAATCCCCCAACCCTCTAAGCTATTTCTGTATTCGAACGAATTAATTTTATTAAAATTATCTATATCATAAACAAAACCAACCTTTTCTTTCCATGTTAATTGAAAAATTTTATCATTTAATATGGTAATTCCTTCAGCAAAATATTCTGAAGGAAGATTTATTTCTTTTAGTTTCTTTCCACTATTAAATTCAACTTTAACAAGTTTTGATTGACCGTATCTTCCCAAGCTCTCATAAAGGGTGTCATTGTAAAATTCAAGCCCCTGTGTATACGAATTGTTAGATCTACTAAACTCATTTATTATTTCGTAGTTATATATTTTTGGTGCTTGATTGTTTAGTAATGTAAAGTTTACTTTCTTCTCATCATTACCTAATCTAATAATGAGTTCTTTTTTTCCAAGTGTCAGATTATTAAGCAGAAAATTATATTGATTGTTATTTTCAATATTTGAATCTATAGGGGTAATTTTCTGAATTTGGTTATTTGATTTTATTTCAAATACCAAATTTTTTGAGCTTTTACTCAATTTAATCTTCAGAGTATCATCTATTTTTATTTTTTTATCTGTAAGATTACTCGAAATAAAAATGCTATCCAATTGAGAGTTCCCGCCACAAGATTCTAACAATAATATATTTAGAAGAAAAAGAAAAATTAAGGACTTATTTGAGTTTTTCATAGCTTTTCCAAATTTAAGCTATATTTTTCAACATAGTCAAAAATTATTATTCTCTAATTCTAATTAATTGTATATTTATAGTGGCAAGTCCTACACAACTAGCTCCTGATTAATCCTCCAGGGTGGGAACACAGCAAAGGTATTCGGTTGTAGCAGTGTGATGTAGATAGCTTGCCATTTTTGTATCATTATGTCAAAAGTAATACTTGTGACCGGTGGATCATCCGGAATTGGAAGAGCAATAGCATCATATGTTGATGAAAAAAACAATTATGTTGTATATGGTTCTAGTAGAAATATAAAAAAACTTGATGATGTATCTTTTTTTCCTACGGAATTGGATGTAACATCTGAAAAATCAATAAATGATTGTGTAGAAAAAATTATTAGCACGCATGGGAAAATCGATGTTTTAATCAATAATGCTGGTGTTGGTATAACTGGTCCGTTAGAGGAGATACCTAATCCCGAAATAGAAAAACATTTTAGAACAAACCTGTATGGCCCCATAAATCTTATTAAAAAGGTATTGCCATATATGAGAAAAAATAATAGTGGATTAATTATTAATATTACATCAATTGCTGCACATATTGGTACTCCATACAGATCAATTTATAGCGCTGGAAAATCCTCCCTTGATATAATTTCAGAAACCTTGAATATGGAAATAAAAGACTTTAATGTTAAGGTTGTTTGTGTAGCACCTGGAGATTATTTGACCAATATTTCTCAAGGTAGGTTTCATTCACCGGTTATAGAAGGTTCCACTTACCAGTACAAATATGAATCATCTTTAAGGAAAATGAATGAAAACATAACCAAAGGAGCAAATCCTATCAAGGTCGCAAAATTGGTTAATAAAATTATTCATCTTAAAAACCCTAGAAAAAAATATATTTCTGGTTCATTTCTAGAAAGATTTGGAATAATACTAAAGTTTATTTTACCTCAAAGGTTTTTCGAATACCTAGTGTTAAAACTTTTTTAATTTTTTACTAGTAAATACCTTTTTATTTATCGTAAATTTATTTCAAATTGATATTATGAAGTTTTTTATCGACACAGCTAATCTTAACCAAATAAAAGAAGCACAAGATTTAGGGATTCTAGACGGAGTTACCACCAATCCATCATTGATGGCTAAAGAAGGTATTACCGGCAAAAGCAACATTCTTAAACACTATAAAAATATATGTGAAATTGTTGATGGTGATGTGTCCGCTGAAGTAATTGCAACTGATTTTGAAAATATGGTAAAAGAGGGTGAAGAGTTAGCTTCGCTTGACGGGCAAATAGTTGTAAAACTACCCATGATTAAAGACGGGGTAAAAGCAGCTAAATATTTTTCAAATAAAGGAGTTAAAACAAACGTAACCTTAGTTTTTTCAGCAGGACAGGCCTTGTTAGCTGCTAAGGCTGGCGCTACATACGTATCTCCTTTTCTTGGAAGGTTAGATGATATTTCTACTGATGGATTAAATTTAATTTCTGAAATAAGGGATATTTATGATAATTATAGTTTTGAAACTGAGATTCTAGCGGCTTCAATTAGACATACTATGCATATAATTGATTGTGCAAAAATTGGTGCTGATGTAATCACATCTCCACTTTCATCCATAACAGGATTATTAAAGCATCCACTAACTGATATTGGATTAGATAAATTTTTAAAAGATCATAAAAAAGGGAATTAATTTCTATTTTTGCGGCAAATAAATATTTGTAATGCTTTCAGTTTCCAATTTATCTATTCAATTCGGTAAAAGAGTCTTATTTGACAATGTAAATACCTCATTTAATAATGGTAACTGTTATGGTATCATTGGAGCTAATGGTGCTGGTAAATCAACATTTTTAAAGATATTAAGCGGTAAAATTGATCCAACTTCTGGAAATGTTCATCTTGAGCCTGGCAAAAGAATGTCTGTCTTAGAACAAGATCATAGCTTATTTGATTCTAACTCAGTGTTAGAAACAGTTATTATGGGTGATATTTCTTTATATAAAATTAAAAAAGAAATTGATTCTTTATACGAAAATTATTCAGATGAAAATGCCGAAAAAATTGGTTCACTTCAGGTAAAATTTGAAGAAATGGATGGTTGGAATGCCGAAAGTAATGCAGCTTCGTTATTATCAAATTTAGGAATTAAAGAATCATTGCATCAGACAAAAATGAGTGACATTGATCCAAAGCTAAAAGTACGTGTTTTATTAGCAAAATCTTTATTTGGGAATCCTGACGTATTGGTAATGGATGAGCCAACAAATGATTTAGATTATGAAACAATTACGTGGTTAGAAGACTACCTGGCAAATTTTGATAACTGTATAATTGTTGTTTCTCATGACAGGCATTTTCTTGATTCAGTTTGCACACACATTTCTGATATAGATTTTGGTAAAATAAATCACTATTCTGGTAATTACACTTTTTGGTATGAATCATCCCAGCTAGCTGCGAGGCAAAGAGCCCAACAAAACAAAAAAGCAGAAGAAAAGAAGAAGGAATTAGAAGAGTTTATTGCGCGTTTTAGTGCAAATGTTGCAAAGAGTAAGCAAGCAACAAGTAGAAAAAAAATGATTGAAAAATTAAATATTCATGATATTAAACCTTCCAGCAGAAGGTATCCGGCAATAATTTTTGAAAGGGAAAGAGAAGCAGGAGATCAGATATTGAATGTTGAAAATCTTTCTAAATCCATAGATGGTGAACTTTTATTTAGTCAAATTGATTTGAATTTAGTAAAGGGAGATAAAGTTTTGCTTTACTCTAAGGATTCAAGAGCTACGACAAGCTTTTATCAAATAATAAATGATAATTTCAGCGCTGACTCTGGGGATTATAAGTGGGGTATAACTACCAACCATTCATACTTACCTTTGGATAATAGTGAGTTTTTTAGTAAGAATATATCATTAGTTGACTGGCTAAGAAATTGGGCAAATACTGAAGAGGAGCGTGAAGAGGTATATCTTAGAGGATTTTTAGGTAAAATGATTTTTTCAGGTGAGGAGGCTTTAAAAAAGTGTACTGTTCTTTCTGGTGGTGAGAAGGTTAGATGTATGCTTTCTAAAATGATGATGAAAAAAGGAAACGTTTTAATATTAGACGAGCCTACAAATCATTTGGATTTAGAAAGTATAACCTCATTTAACAACTCTTTAAATAAGTTTAAGGGAACGATTCTGCTCTCAACACACGATCATCAATTTGCTCAAACTATCGCAAATAGAATAATAGAAATAACTCCAAAAGGTGTTATCGATAGGTATATGAAATTTGACGAGTATATGAATGATGATAAAATCAAGCAATTAAGAACTGAAATGTACGAATTATCTTAATTCGACACTAAATTCTTTTTTTAGTTTGTCAATAACTTTATTCATGATTTCCTCAATCTCGTTGTCCGAGAGAGTTTTTTCATCATCTTGAATCTTAAAAGAAATACCATAGCTTTTTTTGTTTTTAGGTAAGTTTTCACCGTCATAAACATCAAAAAGAGTGATTTCTTTGATAAGCTTTTGATTTATTTGCTTTATAGCCTTGTGAATTTTTTCGAACTTTAATTCATCATCAATTAAAATTGATAAATCTCTAGTAACTTCTGGGAATTTTGAAATACTTTTAAATTGAACTGGCTTGTTTGAATATTTATTTAAAATTGTTTTTAGATCAAATTCAGCATATAAAATATCAATTTCTATATCGAAATTTTGACACAGATTCTTTTCTATTAAGCCAAAACTTGCGATTTCAGACTTGTTGAAGGAAATTGTTTCCCCTTCACGAATATTATTTTTATTTATTGGTTTTGATTTTACGTTTTTAAAACCAATTTTTTGAATTAATGACATAACCACTCCTTTTAAGTAGAAATAATCAGATTTTTTTTCGTTACTATTCCAGTTTATATTGTTTCTATTTCCACAAATGAATATTGCAAGTTTTTCTGACTCCAAATATTTTTTATCATCTTTTTTATGATACTCTTTTCCTACTTCAAATAACTTTAGATTGCTTCTTTTCCTATTTATATTGTATTTAATAACATTTAACCCTGAAAAAATCATTGAATTCCTTAACTGTGCTTGATCTTCACTTGAAAAATTGAGTATGTCAACATCTAAATGATTTTCTGTATCATTATTAAGAGAGTTATCTTTAGCTGAAATTAACGAGTTGGTGATAATCTCATGAAAACCTATTGAAACTAAATGATTTGAGGCTGAATCAATAATTTTGTTTTTGTAGCTCGTCTCCTCGAGCTTTATAGATTGATTAATTTTTTTTGAGGATTCTATATTGTTGTATCCATATATTCTTAATATTTCTTCGATTACATCAGCCTCCCTTGTCACATCATTTCTATAACTAGGTATTGATATGCCAAGATTAGACTCAGTTATGCTATTGATTTTAATATCTAATGAACTGATAATATTTTTGATGATTTCTTTATCAATATTTTGACCGACAATTTTTTCGATTTTATCAAAACCTAAAACAATCTGAATATCATTGATAGGTTTTGGGTATAAATCAACTAAATCACTTGAAATAACCGAATCTTTACATATCTCTTTAATCATTAAAACAGCTCTTTTTAGTGCATATTTAGAAATATTTGGATCAACACCTCTTTCAAATCTATAAGATGAATCTGTACTTAAATTATGATATTTTGCACTTTTTCTAACTGTAATTGGATCAAAGTAGGCGCTCTCTAAAAATATTGAAGTAGTTTTTTTAGTAATTCCAGAATCAATACCACCAAAAATACCAGCTAAGCATAATGGTTTTTTTGAGTCAGAAATGGTTAAATCATTTGAGCTTAGAGTTCTTTCAACCTCATCTAAAGTCTTAAATTTTATTTCTTTTTTATATTTTTTTACGTTGATTGTTTGATCTTCAATTTTATCATAGTCAAAGGCGTGGAGTGGTTGTCCTATATCATGTAGGATATAGTTAGTAATATCAACTATATTATTTATTGGAGTAAGACCTATTGAAATGATTTTATTTTGAAGCCATTTTGGGGATTCTTGAACCTTAATATTGTCCATAACAATTCCACAATACCTAGGTGCAGAGCCATCGTCATCAATATTGATTTTTATATTTTTTGTTCTATTGTCAACTATGAAATTACTAACAGAAGATGTTTTAAGCTCAGTTTTTTTTCCTTCATGTGAAAACTTAGCTCTTAAATCTCTCGCGGTTCCGTAATGACTCATTGCATCAGCTCGATTAGGGGTTAATCCAATATCATAAATCCAATCACTCTCAATATTGTAAATTTCAGCCAGTGGTATACCAGCTTTATATTTGTCATCAAAAATCATTATACCTTGATCAAATTCTCCTAGATTTAGTTCGTCCTGACCGCAAATCATCCCATTGCTTATTTCTCCTCTAATCTTACTTTTTTTAATTTTCAGCTTTTCGTTATTAGGATATAGTGTTGTTCCTGCGGTAGCAACAGCTACTGTTTGGTTTTTATCAACGTTAGGTGCACCACAAATAATCTGAAGTAATTCATTTTGACCAATATCTACTGTGGTTATTTTTAATCTGTCAGCATTAGGGTGTTTTTTGATGGATTTTGTTTTTCCTATCACAACTCCTTCAAGTCCACCAGGAATAGACTGAAACTTTGTTATACCCTCAACCTCAAGGCCTAGAGAAGTTAATTTTTCACCAATTGATTCGTGATCTTCTTTAAAATCTAAATATTCTTTGAGCCAATTGTAGGAAATTTTCATCTAAGATAAAATCAATTAATAGCAAATATAATAATACTGACAATCTAATAAAATCAAAACTTTTATTATAATAATATTTTTAATTTATATTTAATATATGAACAGGTTTATAAATTTGCTGTTTTTAGTGCTTTTTTTTTCATGTTTTAATCAAAATGATAATCCACCGAATAATTATTTAGGTTTTTTGATAGCAAATGATTCTATTGATATTCCATTTAATTTCAATTTAAATGATTCATTGATGATTATTAGGAATTCAAGAGAAAATATTTATTTGCCAATCTCAAATTCAAATGATTCGATAAAAGTTAATTCACCTTTTTTTGAAGATTTTTTGATGTTTGTTGAATTTAAGGACTCATTCAGCGGATTTTATTATAATGAAAGCTTGAAAAGAAAAATCCCATTTTTTGCTAAACCGGGTACACATAGATTCAATTTTAATAATAATGATTATAAAAACTTTGATGGAAAATGGAAGATGGTTTTTAATTATGATGATGAAGCCTTTAGTGCTGAATTGATGGCTATACAACATAAAAATCAAATCAGTGGAACGGTTAGAACCGAGACAGGTGATTATGGTTTTATGGAAGGGGTGGTTAATGGTAAAAAAATCAATATTTCAAATTTTAATGGATACAGGGCTTATATGATTAATGGTGATCTTGATAATGAAACAATAAGAGGGAATTTATATCGTGGTAATTATGATGTTAAAAAGTTTATTGCTTATAAGGATATTGATTTTAAATTATCTGACCCCTACGGTTTGACCAAGATCAAAAAAGGATACGATAATTTTATTTTCAGCTTTAAAAGTTCTGATGGAGAACTAATAAGTAATTCAGATGAAAAATTTAATGGCAAGGTTAATCTAATACAAATCATGGGCTCCTGGTGTCCTAATTGTCTTGACGAGTCAAAGTATCTTTCAGAATTAAGTAAAAAATATGATGAAATCATGATTACCTCAATTGCTTTTGAATTTGCCAATTCTAAGCTAAAAGCAATTAATAATATTAAAAAACTTAAAAAAAACCTTGATTTAAGTCACGATATTTTATTAGCACAGTACGGTTCGAGTAATAAAGATGATGCCATAAAAAAACTACCCTCATTAGATACTTTAATTTCATATCCAACCCTTATTATAGTTGATAAATTTCAAAAGGTTAGAAGAATCCATACAGGCTTCAATGGTCCAGCAACTGGTCAAAAGTATGAAAATTTTAAAAATGAATTTGAACTGTTTTTAGAAAAACTTATTTCTGAATAATTTTAACTTATATACTCCCAGATATCTTTTTTTTCGATTATCATTTTTAAGTTTTTAAGAATAAGCAGGTTGTTTTCATTTTCAAGTCTTGGATCCTTGGACATGATTTTCTCAACTAATTTCCTAATTTTTAAAATAAGCTTGCTATCTGAAACTAGATTGGTAATTTTTAGTGGCATCTCACCACTTTGTTGGGTGCCCATAATATTACCAGGACCTCTTAATTCCAAGTCCTTTTCGGCAATTATAAAACCATCATTAGTTTTTTCCATAGTTTCCATTCTTATTTTACTTTCCTTTGTTTTCTTATGCCCAGTTATTAAAAAACAATAACTTTCGTGTTTTCCTCTTCCAACCCTTCCTCTAAGTTGATGAAGCTGAGATAATCCAAATCTTTCAGCACTTTCAATAATCATGACAGTTGCGTTTGGAATATCAACTCCAACTTCGATAACAGTTGTAGAGACTAATATTTGAGTTTTATTTTCGATGAATCTTTGCATTTCATATTCCTTATCTTCATTATTCATTTTGCCATGAACAATTGAGATTTGATACTTTGGCATTGGAAAATCACGAGAAAATGCTTCATAACCGTCTAAAAGATCTTTAAAATCAAATTTTTCACTCTCTTTGATTAGAGGATATACTACATATATCTGCCTGCCTTTATTGATTTCTTTTTTTAAAAAATCAAGTAATTTAAGTTTATCTCTTTGTGTTTGATGAAAGGTTTTAATGTATTTTCTTCCGGGTGGTAGTTCATCAATAATAGACATGTCAAGGTCCCCATAAACGGACATGGCTAGTGTTCTTGGAATTGGGGTTGCAGTCATAATTAACACATGAGGTGGAAATTTATTTTTGTGCCATAGTTTGCTTCTTTGGGCAACCCCAAACTTGTGCTGTTCATCAATTATTGCTAAACCTAAATTTTCAAACTCAACACTATCATAAATTAGTGCATGGGTTCCAATAAGTAAGTCAATTTCACCTTTTCTTAGGCTTTCCTTTAATTGTTTTTTGTATAAACTTTTACTTGATCCAGTCAATACTTTTATATTGATATTCAACACTTTACATATATCTTTAAATTTATTATAATGTTGATATGACAAAATTTCAGTAGGAGTCATCATACATGCTTGAAATCCGTTTCCAATAGCTATTAATGCAGACATAAAAGCAACAATTGTTTTACCTGAACCAACGTCACCTTGAAGTAGTCTATTCATTTGTGCACCGCTACCTATGTCATTTCTAATTTCCTTAATTACTCTTTTTTGAGCATTGGTAAGTTTAAACTTTAAATGATTTTTATAAAAATCATCAAAGTTATCTCCAATTTTTTCAAAACGATAACCTCTAATCTTTTGTTTCCTTAGAATATTTTTCTTGATTAGTCTTGTTTGTAGATAAAAAATTTCTTCAAACTTTAATCTATTAACCGCTTTTTTTAATTCAGACAATGTTCTTGGCTTATGAATACATATAACGGCTTGGCGTCGCCCCATTAGTTTATACTTTTTTAGAATATACTCAGGTAGATTTTCTCCAATATCTTTATTTATACTTATAAGTAGCTCTTCGATTAATTTTGAAAACACCTTATTAGTTACACCTTTTTTGTTCAAATTCTCAGTTGAATGATATACTCCAAATAAATTTGTTCTTTTTTTTAGGTTATTCTCACTATAAATCTCAAGCTCAGGATGAGGTATAGATTTAATACCTTTGAATTCATTAATTTTCCCAAAAAGTATATATTTTATATTTAATTTAATAGAATCTACCAGCCATTTGTTGGTTTTGAACCATACTAATTGTATTCGCCCAGTCTTATCATAAAAATTAGCTATTAGTCTTTTTCTTGAACCTATTCCAACTTCTTTTAGTTCCTTTATGGTGCCGATTAGTTGTATTTCAGAATTGTATGAATGAATATCTGAAATCTTGTGGTATTTAGTTTTATCTATATATCTGTACGGAAATTGAAACAATAAATCTTTAAACTTTGATATTTTAAGTTCATCTTTAATAAGTTTAGCTCTGTTAGGTCCAACTCCTTTTAAAAACTCAATCGAAGTATTTAAGACATCATTGTTCATTATCTTAAATTTAAGATTTTTTGCTTATTGATTTTGTTTATAACTAACTAAATTTATAACGGTTTTTCTTTCAAACTATATTTAATTTAACTTTAAAATTTTCCTTTGAACGATTTTTTAAATAATCTGAACACTTCGCAACTAGAGTCTACCCTTCAAATGAATGGACCTATGATTGTTATAGCAGGAGCGGGATCTGGTAAAACTAGAGTTTTAACATATAAAATTGCTTATTTAATGACACAAGGCGTAGATCCTTTCAACATTCTTGCATTAACCTTTACAAATAAAGCTGCTAAGGAAATGAAAGAAAGAATTACACGTATAGTAGGGAATGAGGCAAAAAATCTTTGGATGGGTACTTTTCATTCTGTTTTTGCAAGGATATTGAGAATTGAAGCACACAAGATTGGTTACACCTCAAATTTTACTATTTATGACTCTGATGATTCTCAAAAACTAGTGGCCAGAATAATCAAAGAACTGAACTTAGATAAAGAACAGTATAAGTATAAAATTATTTTTTCAAGGATTTCATCTATGAAAAATAATTTTATTTCTGCAGATCAGTACATTAACGATGACGATATGTTATTGTCTGATAAAATTTCAAACAGACCAAAATTTCATGAGATTTATAAACAATATGTAGAAAGATGTTTTAAAGCTGGTGCTATGGATTTTGACGATCTTCTTTTAAAAACTAACGAACTTCTAAACAGTTATCCCGATACTCTATCAAAATATCAAAATATTTTTAGATATATACTGGTCGATGAGTACCAAGACACAAATCACTCCCAATACTTAATTATTAGATCGCTTTCAGATAAGTTTCAAAACATATGTGTTGTTGGAGATGATGCACAGAGTATATATAGTTTCAGAGGAGCAAACATAAATAATATATTAAATTTTCAAAAAGATTTTCCTGATTCAAAACTTTTTAGATTAGAACAAAATTATAGATCAACAAAAAATATAGTAAATGCCGCAAACAGTATAATTGAATATAATCAAAAAAGGTTAAAGAAAAATGTATGGACTAATAATGAGTCAGGAGAAAAAATTAGCGTTAATAAATTATTAACTGATGGTGAGGAGGGAAGGTTTGTCGCAAGTTCTATTTTTGAAAATAAAATGCAATTTCAGATGCAAAATTCTGATTTTGCTATTCTATACAGAACAAATGCACAATCACGTTCATTTGAAGATGCCTTGAGAAAGAAAAATATTCGTTACAGGGTTTATGGAGGTCTCTCTTTTTACCAGAGAAAAGAAATAAAGGATGTTCTGGCATATTTAAGATTATTAATTAATAATGACGATGAACAAGCTTTAAAAAGGATAATAAACTTTCCAGCTAGAGGAATAGGTCTAACCACCTTAAATAAGATTTCTATAGAAGCAAAAAAGAATTCCGTTTCTGATTATACATATTTGAAAGATTACTCAAAATCATCCACTATATTAAATAACTCTACAAAAAATAAGTTATTAGACTTTGTTGTTATGATTGAGTCGATAAAGGGTAAATTAGAATCTTTAGATGTATTTGAAATAAGCAAGGAAGTGTTAAAACAATCAGGACTATATAATCTTTATAAAAACGATGAATCCATGGAGGGGGTTAATAGAATTCAAAATATTGAGGAGCTTCTTAACGGAATTAAAGACTTTGTAGAAAATAATAATGATCACAAAAATTCAGTATCAAATTTTTTACAAGATGTGGCATTAGCAACAGATCAGGACAATGAAAGTAATGATAATAATAAAGTTTCTTTAATGACAATTCATCTTGCAAAGGGTCTTGAATTTCCCTTTGTTTATATTGTTGGTCTTGAAGAAAACTTATTTCCAAGTGCTATGAATCTGAATTCAAGAACTGAGTTAGAAGAGGAGAGAAGGTTATTTTACGTAGCATTAACCAGAGCCGAGAAAAAGATATATCTTTCATATGTATTATCAAGGTATCGATGGGGAAAGCCTGTAGATTCAGAAAAAAGCAGATTTATTGATGAAATAAATGAAGAGTTTTTAGAAAACAATGTAATTCAAAATTCAATCACCAGGAATTTTTCAAATGATGATCAATATAATAAGATTGGTATTAGATATAAAAAACCGGAAAAAAGACCTCCATTAAATTTTGTCAAAATTAAATCACCCTCAGTTAAATCTAATCTTTTTGATTCTAAATTGGTTGTGGGGAATATTGTAATGCATGAAAGATTTGGCAAAGGTAGAGTAATTTCAATTGAGGGAAATGGTGGAGACAAAAAGGCTGAAATCAAATTTGAAAAAAGCGGACTAAAAAAACTGCTACTTAGGTTTTCTAAGCTTGAAATTATTTCATAAAAAACCCACGGAAAGTGGGTTTTTTAAAAAGGTTTAAAAAAAATCTAGTTTGACAGATTTTGCATTTCTTTTTCAATCATATCATAAAACTGATCAATTTTTGGCATAATAATAATTCTTGTTCTTCTATTTGTTGCTCTGTTCTCAGCAGTGTCATTGTCTACTAGAGGGTCATAGAAACTTCTTCCAGCTGCAATTAATTTTCCTGGATTTACGTTAAGATCTTCAAGAACTCGTACAATCGAAGTTGCTCTTTTAACACTTAAGTCCCAATTATCAATAAGTACGCCTCTTTCATACGATCTGCTATCAGTATGACCTTCAACCATGCACTCAAAATCAGGTTTACCGTTAACAACTGTTGCTACCTTTCCTAAAATTTCCTTAGCTCTGTCGGAAACCTCATAGCTTCCTGTTTTGAAGAGTAACTTATCAGATAATGAAATGAAAACAACAGCTTTGTCAACATTGACTTCTATATCAGGATCGTTAATTCCAATTTCCTTTTTAAGGCTAGTTACAAGAGCAAATGTTACACTATCTTTTCTATTTAGTGCATCTTGAATTCTGGTGATTTTTAAATCTTTTTCTTTTATGCTTTCAAGTGTTTTTTCTAAATTCTCAGCCCCTTTTGCAGTTAACTCTAGATAATCCTGACTTTGTATGAATAATTGATCATTTCTTCTTTTTAAATCAGTAATTTGTTCTTTGTAGGCTTCTGCTAGGGTTTCAGAAGTA
This sequence comes from uncultured Bacteroidota bacterium, assembly GCA_902608795.1. Classification (GTDB taxonomy): domain Bacteria; phylum Bacteroidota; class Bacteroidia; order Flavobacteriales; family Flavobacteriaceae; genus MED-G13. Next base: position 44,492 of record CACLPI010000005.1, on the reverse strand, counting down.
GTTTTTTCTTCTAAACAAGCGTTTAATTTAATAGTAGCAGTATTTAGAAGATCTTGTGTTTTCTTGTGTCTATACTCAAGAGATGTATATTCTTTTTTACTCACACATGAAGACAAAACAAATAATGTAATTAAGCTTAAAAAAAATGTTTTTTTCATTTTATAATATTTAATGTTAGTTTTATTTAGTAAAATTAGCAAAAAAGAAAACTTATTTAAGTCAAATTTTTACCTTTTGTAAAATAGATATTCACAAGTTATCGATCTTATTTTATAATGTTTTATTTTCCTTTTGTTGTTTTTCCTAAATTTAATTAACAGGTTAATATGTTTATAAAACGATAGATATGCTTTAATTATTGCTATAAAATGCATTATGCCCTTATCAAATAGAATGTAAAAGGCAGTCATCATATCAATAAAAAGTTTATTAAAAAGTAGAAAGAATAAATTATTTTTTGAATTTTTTGTAATTGTAAATAACATATTTCTAAAGTTTAAATATGTTTTATTTGGATTATTATGACCCAATGTACCTCCATTAGCATGGTAAACAATAGATTTAGAATTTAATCTTATTTTAAATCCATGGTTTTGTAATCTCCAGCAAAGGTCAATTTCTTCAAAATGAGCCCAGTATAAATCATCAAAACCGCCAAATTTTTTAAAAATATCATTTCGTATAAAAAAACAGGCTCCACATGCCCAGAATATTTCCACTTTATCATCATATTGGTTGTTATCTATTTCAACTTTATTGTAAATCCTTCCATTACAGTATGGGTATCCATATTTATCCAAAAATCCACCAGCCGCGCCAGCATAGTCAAAATTTGAATTATTATAATAATCCCTTAGTTTAGGTTGAATCACTGCAGTATCAGGTTCAGCTGAAAATTGATGTAAGATTTCTTCAGTCCAATTTTCAGTAACTTCAATATCATTATTCAAAAGACATAGAATATCGTCCTCAATATTTTTTAGTCCAATATTATAGCCAGTTGCAAACCCATGATTTTTATCCAACTTTATAATTTTTACTCTATTGAAATTAGATTTTACGAATTCAACTGAACCATCATTGGAGCCATTATCAATTAAATAAATATTATGAATAATAGGTGTGTGTTTTATAACAGAGGGTAAAAACTTTTTAATCAAATTTTTACCATTCCAACTTAATATAACAATTCCAAGATTCATTTATTAGATGGGATTTCTTTTAGGAATTCAATTTTATTTTTAATATTATTGATTTTACAATAATAGTGAATTATTCCATTTGTAACCATTAAAAATTTTGCATTTAAAACCTGATTATATCTAATAATTTGATCAAAACTATTTTGTTCAATTTTTATATTTGGCGCTTTACATTCAACAAGTAGTCTGCATGATCCATCATTATCATAAACTAAAATATCAACCCTTTTAGTGGTATTATTTAGATTAATCTTTTTTTCTACGGAAATTAAACTTTTATGAATTTTTTTTTCTTTTACAAGGAATCTAATACAATTTTGTCTTACCCATTCTTCTGCAGTCAATCCAACAAATTTTTTTCTGACATCATCAAAAATAAAACTCTTTTGATTAAATTTTTTTAATCTAAATTCATAATTTGGGAATGATAATTTTAACATAAATTTTTGATTATTGAATACTATTTCTGAAATAAAAAATGATATAATAAATAAAAAATTTGCTCCTATTTACCTTTTGATGGGTGAAGAGGAGTTTTACATAGACAATATAACTAATTTATTTATTGAAGATGTACTAACTGAGGAAGAGAAACAATTCAACCTAAATATTTTGTATGGGAAGGAAACGTCTGTAGATCAAATAATTTCTATTTGTAAAAAATATCCATTGATGTCAAAATATCAAATTGTTTTGATAAAAGAAGCTCAAGATTTATCCAGGACCTTTGACGGTCTAGTTGATTATTTCAAAAACCCCCTTAAATCCACAATCTTAATCATTAATTACAAACACAAGTCGATTGATAAAAGAAAAACATCATTTAAAGAGCTAAAAAAAAATGGTAAAGTTTTTGAATCAAAGAAGTTATATGATAATCAGGTTCAAAATTGGATATCTGACACTATCAATTCAGCAGGTTTTTCCATTGACAGAAAATCAGTTAGTCTAATAAATGAACATTTAGGAAACAGCCTGAGTACGATTTCGAATGAAATTAATAAATTGCTTGATATAAAGAAAAAAGAAAAAGTAATTGAATCTGATGATATTGAGAAATATGTAGGAATTTCAAAAGAGTTTAACAATTTTGAACTAAGAAAAGCATTAGGTGAAAAAAATTATAATAAAGCATTTCAGATAGCTCAGTATTTTTCTGAAAACCCAAATTCTAACCCCATTGTTGTAACTATATCTATAATTTTTGATTTTTTTAATAAACTGCTTCTTTTTCATTCCAATAATTCACTAAATGATTCTAAAATCGCCTCTCTTTTGGGAGTCAATCCATTTTTTATAAAAGAATTTAAAACCGCGTCAATAAACTATAATTTGAAACAGGTTGTGAGTATTATTTCGATTTTAAGAGATTATGATATGTTTTCTAAGGGTGTAGGTGTTAAAAAAGCAGATCCATCTCTTTTGAAAGAGCTGGTAGTAAAAATTATTAATATAAGTTAAATAGGGTATTCTTCAGGGTTTATTTCATTCATAATTGAATAAATTTTATTAAAAATTTCATCGACTGATGGTTTGGAAAAATAGTCTCCGTCTGTTCCATATGCTGGTCTGTGATCCTGAGCAGATAAAGTGTGAGGTTTGCTGTCCAAATAATCGTATATATTTTGTTTATTTATTAGATTGTCTAATATATAGGCACTAGCTCCACCAGAAAAATCTTCGTCAATAATTATGACTCTATTTGTCTTTTTTATGCTTTTACATATATTATTATCTAAATCAAATGGAATTAATGACTGACAATCAATTATTTCACAACTAATATTGAATTTTTCTAATTCTGTAGCAGCTTTTTCAATTATTTTTAAAGTTGAACCATACGAAACTACTGTAATATCACTACCTGTTTTTATTTTTTCAACTTTACCAATTTGAACGGTAAATTCCCCAATATTATTTGGCATTTTCTCTTTTGATCTGTAGCCGTTTAAGCATTCAATAACAATCGCAGGTTGATCACCCTTAAGTAAAGCATTGTAAAATCCTGCAGCAATTGTCATATTTCTAGGGACCAACAAAAATATTCCACGTAAAAGGTTTAACATACCACCCATTGGTGAGCCTGAATGCCACATTCCTTCAAGTCTGTGCCCCCTGGTTCTTACAATCAGAGGAGCTTTTTGCTTACCCCTTGTTCTGTAATGAAGTGTAGCTAAGTCATCACTTAAAATTTGAATTGAATAGAGTAGGTAATCTAAGTATTGGATTTCTGCAATTGGTCTCAGCCCCCGCAGTGCTAATCCGATGCCTTGACCTATTATTGTTGCTTCACGAATTCCTGTATCGAACACCCTAGTTTCTCCAAATAAATTTTGTAGTCCTTCAAGCCCTTGATTTACTCCACCAATCTTTCCAGTGTCTTGGCCGAATATTATAACGTTATCGTAATTTTCTAAAATTTTTCTAAAATTTTCTCTCAAAATAATTCTACCATCTACCATTTCTGAATTTTCTTCGTGAATAGGATTAACAATAGAAATATTTGATGGATTATATTTTGATTCACTATATAAATGAGAGCTGTAATCATATTGTGTCTTCACATGAAGTTTACCTAACCAATTTTTTAACAAATTACTATCGGGGTTTTTTTCTAGCATTAATAGTCTTATAATTTTATTTGCAGAGGTAAACAAATCCCTTTTGTAAGGCTCTTTAATTTTATTTAATTTATCTACGATATTATGTATATCTGGATTGCTTGTGTTGATATTTTCTTTTATAATAGTGTTTAGTTCATTTATATTATTAATTGTTTCATTTAATGAATCTCCTTTAGCTTCAATTTTGGATTCACTAACACTCTTCTTACTATCACTTTCGATTTTATCTAAATCTTCAGACTTGACAATTTTGTTTTCCAATATCCATTCTCTCATTTTTTTTATGCAATCGTAATCACTTTCCCATTCTAATCTTTTTTGTGATTTATATCTTTCATGAGAACCTGATGTTGAATGTCCAAGTGGTTGTGTAAGTTCATTTACATGGATTATCACAGGAATATGTTTATTTCTACAAATTTCTTCTGCTTTTTCATATGTTTTCATAAGTTCAACATAGTCCCATCCTTTAACTTTAAATATTTCAAATCCATTTGAATTTTCATCTCTTTTAAAACCTTTTAAAACTTCTGAAATATCCCCTTTTGTTGTTTGATATTTTGCTGGAACAGAAATCCCGTAGTTGTCATCCCAAATGCTTATAATCATCGGAATTTGCATTACTCCAGCAGCATTTATGCTCTCGAAGAAATGACCTTCACTTGTGGCTGCATCACCAATAGTTCCCCACGCAATTTCATTTCCATTTTTTGTAAACTTACTGGAGTTAGAAATTTCAATTTCTTTATAAATTTTTGAAGCTTGGGCTAACCCAAGCAATCTTGGCATTTGACTCCCAGTCGGGGATAAGTCTGCGCTTGAGTTGTATTGATTATTGAGATTAACCCAATTATAATCTTTATCGAGACTGTGAGTTGAAAACGAGCTACCCATTTGCCTGCCTGCACTCATGGGGTCATAATTAATGTTGGTATGAGCATATAGCCCTGCAAAAAATTGCTTTGGGGTAACTTCATATAGGGACAGCATAAAAGTCTGATCTCTGTAATATCCAGAACGAAAATCTCCTTTTTTAAAAAACTTTGCCATTGCAATTTGAGGGAGCTCTTTTCCGTCACCAAAAATTCCAAAACTTGCTTTTCCGGTGAGAACTTCTTTTCTTCCAATTATACTGCATTCTCTGCTGGTGAATGCAACCCTGTAATCTTCAAGAATTTCCTCTTTAAATTGGTCAAATGAGATTGGTTTTTTTTTCTTTTTAGATTGCATTGAGCGATAAAATAGCAGAACGCAAATTTACTTAATCATCAATGCATATGCAATTTTCTTTTGCTATTTAAGTATAATTGTTAATTTTCAACCTGAAAATTAAAAATTCGGGGTAAAAACATAATTTTTATGGAATTCCTCAAGGATTTCAATTACTTCCTCTTTTGTGTCAACTGTATGGAACAAATCTAAATCTGATTCACTTATATTTTTGTTATTTGTAAGTAGAGTTTTTGTAATCCAATCATTCATACCATTCCAAAATTCTGAACCTACTAATATTATTGGAAATTTCTCAGCTTTATAAGTTTGAATTAAGGTGATTGCTTCAAATAGCTCATCAAGAGTTCCAAAACCTCCAGGCATCACAATAAAACCTTGAGCATATTTAACAAACATTACTTTTCTGACAAAGAAATAATCAAAATTCAATTGCTTATCCTTATCAATATATTTGTTATTGGTGTCCTCAAAAGGTAAGTTGATACATAACCCAACTGACTTGCCCTTTACACGATTTGCACCTTTATTGGCAGCTTCCATAATTCCAGGTCCACCACCTGTGATAACACCATAACCCCTTTCAACAATAGCTTCAGAAATATCTTCGGCTAATTTGTAATATTTATGTTCTGGTTTAGTTCTTGCGGATCCAAAAATTGAAATGCATGGACCTATGGCACTTAACTTTTCATATCCTTCAACAAATTCACCCATGATTTTAAAAATTGACCATGAGTCATTAGTTTTAGTTTCATTCCATTTTTTATTTCTTCTTTCCTTCATTAATATTAACTAAGTTAATTCTTTTTTAAGAAAATCAGCCGTTACGCTGGATTTACAATCTAAAAATTGATCTATAAATCCTTGAAAAATCATTTCTCCACCATTTTTACCACCCTCAGGACCTAAATCAACTATATAATCAGCTTTTTTTATGACATCCATATTATGTTCAATTATTATTACTGAATTTCCTTTGTTTATAAGTGATTCGATAACTTCCAATAAAACTCTTATATCTTCAAAGTGTAATCCAGTAGTTGGTTCATCTAGAACATATAAGGTATTTCCTGTATCACGTTTACTTAATTCAGTGGCTAATTTTATTCTTTGAGCCTCACCTCCAGAAAGGGTAGTGCTTTGCTGACCTAATGTTAAATAACCTAATCCAACATCTCTGATAGTTTTAAGTTTCCTGTAAATTTTTGGAATATGTTCAAAAAAACTTGTTGCATCATTAATACTCATATTAAGCACATCATTAATTGACTTGCCCTTGTATTTAATTTCTAATGTTTCTCTATTAAATCTCTTTCCCATGCATGTTTCACATTCAACATACACATCTGGCAAAAAATTCATTTCAATTTGTTTCAATCCGGCGCCTTTGCATTCCTCACATCTTCCACCAGGAACATTAAAGCTAAATCTACCTGGTTTATAACCTCTTATAATTGATTCGCTTAGCTTAGAGTAGATATTTCGGATCTCATTAAATACACCACAGTATGTAGCTGGATTACTTCTTGGAGTTCTCCCAATTGGGGATTGATTTATATTAACGATTTTATCAATTTCTTCCAAGCCCTTAATCTGTTTGTATACATGTGTATTTTTCTCAGCATTGTAAATCTTATTGTGAATAATCGGATATAAAGTCTCATTAATTAATGTAGATTTTCCACTTCCGGAAACGCCAGTAACCAGTGTTAATGTATTTAATGGGATTTTTAGGTCAATATTTTTTAAATTATTGCCACTACAGCCTTTTAATTCAACATACTTACCATTTCCAGGTCTAGGACTTTCGGGAACAGATATTTTTCTTTTATTGTTAATATATTGTGCGGTTAAAGAATCACATTTAAGTAAATCCCGCTTGTTTCCTGAAAAAATTATTTCACCACCATATTTCCCCGCAAAAGGTCCAATATCTATTATGTGATCTGAATTTAGTATCATATCTCTATCATGTTCTACAACTATAATTGAATTTCCGATATCACGAAGATTTAATAGAGAGTTGATAAGTTTTTGATTATCGCTTTGATGTAGGCCAATACTAGGTTCATCTAATATATATAATACCCCAGTTAATTGAGAGCCTATTTGAGATGCTAATCTTATTCTTTGACTCTCTCCACCAGAGAGAGATTTAGAAGACCTGTTAAGTGTTAAGTAACCTAGACCAACATCATTAAGAAACTTTATCCTCTCAGAAATTTCTTTTATAATTTCCTCTGAAATAATTTTTTGTTTGTCATTTAGCTTTGAAGGAAGATTTTTAAACCAAATTCCTAAATCTTTAATTTCTAGGTTTACAATTTCATTGATATTTTTATCGTCAATTTTAAAATATAATGCCTCTTTTTTTAGTCTGGAACCCTCACAACTATCACAAACAATTTCCTTAAAATATTTATTTGCCCATCTTTTTAATCTTATAGAGTCATTATTTTGGTATTGTTCAACTATAAAGTTGCAAATACCTTCAAATGATATCAAATAATCAATATTAACTCCTATTGATTTATTTTCAACAACAATTTCGTCCTTTGAACCATATAAAATAGCATTCATTCCCTTTTTTGGGATTTTTTTGATCGGATCATCTAATGAGAATTTATACTTTTTTGAAATAAGTTCAATTTGCTTATATATCCATGATTTTTTTGATTTAATCAAATCAATACCACCATCATTAATCGAAATTTTATCATCTGGAATAATTTTTTGTAAGTCAATTTCTTTGATTACCCCTAATCCTTTGCATTTTTCACAAGCACCTCTAGGTGAATTAAAAGAAAAGTTGTTTGGGTCTGGAATCTGATATGAAATACCCGAATCTTCACACATTAAATTTAAACTAAAGTATCTTGCATCATTGGTTTCATTATCAATAATGAGTATTGATTTGTTTCCGTGAAAAAAACAAGTCTCAATACTTTCTCTAAGTCTTTTTTTAGAAAATTTATTTTTTTCAAGGAAAAGTTTATCAATCACTATTTCAATATCATGATTCTTGTATCTATCAAGACTTGTGCTATTTGAAATATCCCCAATCTTACCGTCAATTCGGCATTGAGTAAATCCCTTTTTAATAGTCTGCTGAAATAGTTCCTGATAATTACCTTTTCTTGACTTAACTACAGGGGACAATAGTATAATTTTTTTATCTATGTATATAGATTCAATTAGTTCTAAAGTTTGTTCTGAAGTGTAGCTTACCATTTTTTTATTTGTAACATAACTATATGCTTCAGAACAGCGAGAATAAAGCAGTCTCAAAAAATCATATATTTCAGTCGTTGTGCCTACAGTTGAGCGGGGAGATTTATTTACAGTTTTCTGTTCAATTGATATAACAGGTGATAAGCCTTCAATTTTATCAACATCTGGCCTTTCTAGTTTGGATAAAAATTGTCTAGCGTATGCGGAAAAGGTTTCGACATACCTCCTTTGACCCTCTGCATATATGGTATCAAATGCTAATGATGATTTTCCGCTACCTGAAAGACCTGTTATAACAACAAGTTTATCTCTCGGAATAGAAAGATCTAAATTTTTTAAGTTATTTGACTTAGCGCCAAAAATTAATATATCATTTACATTGCTCATAATGACCTAAAATCCTATTGCAGTGTCATCTCCTCTTTTATCGGCACCTCCTTCTAATATTTTATCTTCTCTTACTAAAATTCCATCAACTCGTCCAATAGTGCCCTTATCATTTAACTTATAACCTGAATTAATTAGTTGTTTTTTCACTTTTTTATCAAAGTAGTCTATTTCAATCCTTATTGAGTCAGGCTTCCATTGATGATGAAATCTGGGTGAATTTACAGCTTCGTTCATTGTCATTTCAAATTCATGAACATTTAAAATTGTTTGTACAACTGAAGTAATGATTGTTGATCCACCAGGTGTTCCTAATGTCATATATAAATCACCTTCTTTTTCAACAATGGTGGGGGTCATTGAGCTTAACATTCTTTTCTTTGGTTCAATTTTATTAGCCTCCCCGCCGATTAAACCATACATATTGGGATAACCAGGTTTGCTTGAAAAATCATCCATTTCATTGTTTAAAAAGAAACCTAACTCATTTGAAAATAATTTTGAACCAAATGTTCCATTCAATGTTGTAGTTACTGCAATAGCATTTCCAAACTGATCTACAATTGAATAATGTGTAGTCTCATTACTTTCATATATATCAATATTTCCATAACCAATATCATTAGAATCGGTTGGTTTTTCGAAGGAAAAATCTTTCATACGATTATTTAAATAATCCATACTGGTAAGCCTTTCAGTTGGAATTGAAATGAAGTCTGGATCACCTAAAAAATGACTTCTATCAGCGAAAGATCTTTTTTCGGCTTCAACTAATAACTTAATATAATTAGTTGAATTGTGTCCGTAAGATTTTAAATTAAAAGGTTCAATCATTTTCAAGATTTGATTAATACAAATTCCACCGCTTGAGGGAGGAGACATAGATATGATTTTCAAATCATCATAGTTAAAAACAATAGGATCTCTCCAAACAGCTTCATAAACCTTAAGATCTTCCATTGTAATTATTCCTCCATTTTCGGTTATGAATTTTACTAATTTTTTCGCTGTTTCACCTTTATAAAATTCATCTTTTCCGTTAATCATTATCTTTTCAAGAGTTGCAGCGAGTTTTAGATTTTTAATTGTATCATTGATTTTAAAATCATTATCAAATAATATTTGTGATTTGTTTATAAACCTAAAATATTTTCGATTTTCATTGATTCTATTAAGTTGATTTTCTGTAACAATTACTCCGTTTTTTGCTAAATCTATAACGGGAGAGATTATCTCTTCAATGCTGAGCGAACCAAATTTTTCGTGAGCTTCAAAAATACCAGCAATTGTTCCTGGCACCCCAATTGAAAGTCCTCCAATCACACTTAATCCTTCAATTATATTGCTATTTTGATCTAAGTACATGTCTCTACTAGAATTAATTGGTGCTCTTTCCCTGTAATCTAATACTCCAGTTTTACCATTATCTTTTCTATAAACCATGAAACCACCACCGCCTATATTTCCAGCTGATGGGTATGAAACAGCCAGAGCTAATTCAGTTGCCATCATAGCATCAAAAGCATTGCCACCCTTTTTAAGAATTTCCACTCCAATTCTACTAGCTTCCTCCCTTGCAGAAACCACCATTGCATTTTTGGTCAGAAGACCTTCATTAGGTTTATTACAAGAAAAAATGAATATAAATAGGAAACAGTATTTGAATAAATAGTTCAATGTTGATATTTTGATCGAATTTACAAATTCAATTTTTTACTCTCGTATAATTAAAAGTATATTTGCAAAAAACAATTATAATGCCACTTATAAAATCTATTTCAGGAATAAGAGGAACCATTGGGAACAGAAAAGGTGAGGACTTAACCAAAGAAGATATTGTTCTTTACACTAAATCATTTGTTTTGTGGCTGCAATCTGAAAATAGAATTATTAATAATAAAATTGTTGTTGGTAGAGATGCTAGAATCTCTGGTAAAATGGTTGAGGATTTAGTTCTTGATACCCTTACAAAAATGGGCTTGAATGTAGTTTGTTTAGGTTTATCAACAACTCCAACAGTAGAAATTGCTGTTCCATTAGAAAATGCAGACGCTGGAATTATTATTACGGCCAGTCATAACCCAAAAAACTGGAATGCACTAAAGTTGTTAAACAATAAAGGTGAATTTATTAATGCTAAGGACGGCGAGAAGCTATTGGAGATAGCTAATTCAAATCCTACTATTGACATTAATCATGACATTGGCCGTGTTGAGTTTAACAATATGTACATCGATATTCATACTGACATGATAACTAATCTCTCGAGTGTTGATGTCGAATTGGTTAAAAGTAGGAATTTTACCGTTGTTGTTGACGCGGTTAATTCAACAGGTGGAATAGCAGTCCCTAACTTATTAAAAAAACTTGGCGTTAACATTATTGAATTATATTGTAATCCTAATGGTGAGTTTCCTCATAATCCAGAACCACTAAAAGAAAATCTAAAGGACTTATCAGAATTAGTAATAAAAGTAAAAGCTGATTTAGGAATTGTTGTTGATCCGGATGTAGATAGATTAGCATTAGTTTCTGAAAATGGAGAAGTATTTGGAGAAGAATACACATTAGTTGCATGTGCAGATTATTTCCTAAAAAATAATCCAGGGAATACTGTAAGTAATCTAAGTTCGTCAAGAGCCCTTAAAGATATTACTGAGCTAAATGAATGTGAACACTTTTTTAGTGCTGTTGGTGAAGTAAATGTTGTTCAAATGATGAAAGAAAAAAATGCAGTTATTGGAGGTGAGGGGAATGGAGGTATTATATTGCCAGAACTTCATTATGGTCGTGATGCATTAGTAGGAATTGCTTTATTTCTAACATATCTGTCAAAGCTTAAAATATCCTGTTCTCAATTAAGAAGTAGCTATCCCAATTATTTTATGTCCAAACAGAAGGTAAAATTAAACAAAAGCTTAGATATTGATTTGATATTCGAAAATTTAAAAAGAAAGTATATAAAAGAAAAAATAAACACCCAGGACGGATTAAAAATTGATTTTAAAGATTCATGGGTTCAGCTTAGAAAAAGTAATACTGAGCCAATTATAAGGGTTTATTCTGAGGCTAAATCTCAAAATAAGGCTGAAGAATTAGCATCAAAGTTCATAAATGAAATAAATAAGCTTAGTTAGGTGGGCTTTTCCTGTGTTTAAATCTTTTGTGAGTCCAAGTGTAGTATTCCGGTTTATTTCGGATTTGATCTTCTACTATTTTGATATATTTTTCTGTTAGTTCAAAGTTTTTATAATTATTAGGATACTCAGAAATCAAAGAAAATGAGGCTTCATAGTATCCTCTTTTAATTTTTTGTACATCCATAAAAACAGTAGCCATGTTGTATTTTTTTGCGATAATTTCTGCGCCAGTATGAATTGGCACATAATTATTTAAAAAGTTACCCCAATATAGAGCTTTACTCTTTCTTGGAGATTGATCAGACGCAAATCCATAAAAGTTTAACTCATTTAATTTAGAAAGTTTGCTAATTTCTCTAAATGTATCTTTTGTTTTTATCATATTTGCTCCATATTGACTTCTTCTTTTTTTTGTCCAATTATCAAAATATTTATTTGACAACTCTTTGTAAATAGCATTAATTTTAAACTTAGTTATTCTTTTCACAACAAACACCCATTCCCAACTACAATAGTGGCTACACATAACTATTACATTTTGATTATTGTAATAAAGTTTTTCGAGAAGCTCAGGGTTTTTAAAAGTGAATCTCTTTTTTAATTCTTCCTCTTTGATATTTATTGATTTAAATGTTTCCAAGAATATATCAGTAAGATTTCTAAAATTATTTTTTTCTATCTCAAGCCTTTCTTTTTCTGGCATTTTCGGAAAAGCCAATTTTAAGTTTTCTCGTACAACACTTTTTCTATATGAAAAAACATAATAAAGCAAATAATAAAGAAAATCCGAAATCAAATAAATTGTAGAAAAATTTAATCTTGAAATAAGCCATATAAAAGGGTATGCTATAATGTATACGATTAAATTCATTTAAATCCTTTCAGGCAAATATATATTATATTTGACATCATTTATATAATTTTCTGTGAACTCTGTAATAATTTTAATAATAGGTTTAAACATATATCTTTCATACAAAGGCTTTTCAAATCGTGCTTTTTTCAATAAATATAAATTTAGTCCACATGAAATTAAAAGAGGTGAAAAAATAAGGTATGTTTCATCTGGTTTTTTACATGTTGATTCTACTCATTTATTTGTCAATATGTTTACTCTTTTCTTCTTCACTGATGCAGTTATTTTTAGAATTGGCGAGATAAATTTTTTGATTATTTATATAATTAGTTTAATATTTGGTAATTGGCTCACATACAGGTTTAATATAAACAAGTTAAATTACAGCGCAGTTGGTGCCAGTGGAGCAGTTATGGGTATAGTTTATTCAGCCATTCTTCTAAATCCTGACATGACATTATTCTTTTTCATAATACCTATGCCTGGTTACCTTTTCGGTTTAGGTTATTTGTTTTATTCTATTTACTCTATGAAAAAGTTAAATGATAATATCGGTCATGAAGCTCATCTGGGTGGAGCCATAGCTGGATTCTTTAGTACAATTTTAATAGCACCATTGGTGGTTATTACCAATTTATTCACGGTATTCATATTATTTATTCCCATTGTATATTTTTACATAAAATCAAAATCAAGTTGGTAAAGAATGATAACATATTGGCATTAGCATCACCACCAGGTATTGGAGCAATTTCTATTATTAGAATTTCAGGTCCTGAGAGTATTTCTATTGTTGATAATATATTTGATGGTATTGAAAAAATTAAACTTGCTGACCTTGAAGAAAATAAGGTTCAGTTGGGTTATATAATGGACAACAAAAGGACAATTGACAAGGTTTTAGTTACTGTCTTTAGAAATCCAAAATCATATACTGGCGAAGATTTAGTTGAGATTTCATGTCATGGAAGCATTTTTATTCAGGAATCAATAATTCAACTCTTGTTAAAGTTTGACTGTAGAGTGGCAAATCCAGGGGAGTTTACTATGCGCTCTTTCTTAAACGGAAAAATGGATTTAAGTCAAGCTGAGTCGGTGGCAGATTTAATTTCGAGTAACTCTGAAGCTTCTCATAAGTTAGCTATGAATCAGATGAGAGGTGGCTTTAAAAATGATATTAATGACTTAAGAACTCAGTTAGTAAACTTTGCCTCCTTAATTGAACTAGAACTTGATTTTTCTCAAGAAGATGTAGAGTTTGCAAATATGAAAGAATTAAATAAACTATTAGATGAAATAAGTTCAAGTTTAAAGAAATTGATAGATTCTTTTAAAACTGGAAATGTTATTAAAAATGGAATTCCAATAGCTATTGTAGGAGAGCCAAATACTGGAAAATCAACTCTTTTAAATGCATTACTAAATGAAGATCGTGCAATAGTTAGCTCAATTGCTGGTACAACCAGGGATACTATTGAAGATCAAATCATTATAAATGGTGTTAACTGTAGGTTTATTGATACAGCCGGTATTAGATCAACAGATGATGAAATAGAAAGTATTGGTATTGAGAGAACATTTAAAAAAATGGCTGAATCCGAAGTAATAGTTTTTATGATTGATTATTCAGTTATAGATGAAAACAAGATAAATTATTATGTTAATTATCTTAATAAAATTGAAGATAAATTCTCAAATACTAAACTTATTACAATTCTTAATAAAAATGACGTTAAGTCCAATATATCTGTTTCTGATTTAGATAAATTTAATCCCGTCAAAATCAGTGCAAAAAACAAGCAAAATATTGAATCTTTAACAAATGAAATAAGCATTTATATAAATAATTTAAAAAGCCAAATTGATAATTCGACTATAACAAATTCAAGACATTATGATTTATTAAATAAGACCCATGAAGAAATTCATAAAGTAAAAATCTCAATTTCTAAAAACATATCATCAGATTTATTGGCAATAGACATAAAACAGGCAATTTATTTTTTAGGTGAATTAACAGGTGAAATCTCTAATGACGAAGTCCTTGGAAATATATTTTCTAAATTCTGTATTGGCAAGTAAGTTGTTGATAATCAATAGGTTATGTAAATATAATGAAAAAAAATTAATTATTGTAAATTGTAGGTATGAAGTATAATAGAATTATGCCTGGTGCTAAAAGTAAATATTTAGATGAATGTTTAAATGGCAATTTCATCGGTGTAGACTTTGGCATTAATGAAGACTTATCAATGCATTTATCTGATGATGTTAAGTCTTTTAAAGAGAGATATCGTCCAATTTTTCTCCAAAACAGGCCAGATAAGTCCAAAGTGGCAGCTGGATTAGCTTGTGGTTCTATTTGGACAGTATGTCAAGATTTAAAGAAAGGGGATATGGTTCTTTGTCCTGATGGAAAAGGTGAATATTTAGTTGGCGATATTGAATCAAATTATTTTTATTCAGAGGGTGAAATACTACCACACAGGAGGAGGGTCAAATGGCATAAAACTCCAATAAGAAGAAGTGATATGTCAGAAGCTTTAAGTAATTCGAGTGGTTCGATACTAACAACCTGTGATTTGACGAAATACGAAGAGGAGCTAAAAATTTTAATAAGTGGTAATAAATCATCAATTATCACTTTAAATGATTCTACAATTGAAAACGCTTCTGAATTTGCTTTAGAAAGACATCTTGAAGATTTTCTGGTAAAAAATTGGGAAAACACTTCTTTGGGAAAAGATTATAACATATATGAGTTAGATGGAGAATTAGTGGGTCAACAATTTCCATCTGATACAGGTCCAATAGATATTTTAGCTTTAAGTAAAGACAAAAAAACATTTTTAGTAGTCGAGCTAAAAAAGGGAAGAGTCAGCGATAACGTTGTTGGTCAAATCCAAAGATATATGGGTTTTGTTAAAGAAGATTTGGCGGAATATAATCAAAATGTAAAAGGGGTTATAATTGGCTTTGACGATGACCTTAAAATAAAAAGAGCACTTTCTGTAACAACAAATATTGATTTCTATAAATATAAGGTTGATTTTAAGCTTTATAAATGAAGAAAATAATTAATACTAACAGTTTTACCACAGTTTACCACGTTTTTAGAAGTGAACAAAAAGTGAGCACTTTTAACAAATTATAGATTTAACAGAAAGGGAAGGGAAGAGGTGACTTATCACATCGGCAAGTAAGTTGTTGATAATCAAAAGTAAATTTCTTGTGCTAACCTAAAGGTATTTGCATGGGCTTCTATTATGTCTTTTAAAATTGGAGAATATCCACCTCCCATACTTACTTGTATTGGAATTGAATTAGCTTTGCAATAATCAAATATAAACTTATCTCTTTCTTTACATCCATTAATTGACACTGAAAGTCTTCCAAGCTTATCATTTTCAATAATATCCACACCGGACAAATAAAAAATGAAGTCTGGCTCAAAATTTTCTACCAATCTTGGTATTTCATATTTAATTTTATTTAAATATTCTTTATCTAATGTTCTGTCATTAAAACCATAATCATAATCACTTTTTTCTTTTCTGAAAGGATAGTTTTTTTCCCCATGAAATGAAACTGTAAATACATTTTTATTTCCTCTGAATATTTCAGCTGTACCATTACCTTGATGTACATCTAAATCTAATATTAATATTTTATCGCAATAATTATGATTAATTAAAAAATTTGCAGCAATTGCCTGATCATTTAGGATACAAAAAGCTTCAGCACGATTTGTAAAGGCGTGATGTGTTCCCCCTGCAATATTCATAGATATTCCGTATTTTAGAGAATTAAGGGAACACTCTAAAGTACCTTGTACAATCATTTTTTCTCTTTCTATTAATTGTTTTGACATCGGAAACCCGATTGCTCTGATTTCTTTCTTGTCAAGTTGTTGATTTTTTAATTTCTCATAATAATATCTTTCATGAGTGAGAAGTATTATACTATCTTTTAAATTACCAGGTTTGAAAAAATTATTTTCAACACAAGTATTTTCCATAATTAGCTGTTCCGGGATTAGCTCATACTTAATCATTGGAAATCTATGATTTTGTTTTAAAGGATGATTATAAAGAGCATGATGGGCTATTTTAAGCATGATTATTTATATTAATGGAATAAAATTTGTTAATAGCATAAAATATGCCAGATGAGAACTTTAATACTAGCCTTTATAACATTATTATTTTTTAAATCTTACACACAAGAAAAATGATATCAAAATATGTATTTGTTTTATTAGTAGCTTGGGGTATACCAAGTACTTTTTTTAGAAGTAAATTTAGAAAAATAGTATATCAAACAGATGATTGGAAAATCAATATTAAGCCATTTTTTATAAAAGAATTAAAAGGTTTATTATTCAATATTTTTCCTACAAATCATGATTATATTAGAGCAAGAAACCAATACAGGCTATATTTAGTAGTATATTTATTTTTATTTATAATTTATGCTTTAATCAAATGAAGATGCACTTTAAAAATTTATTATTTATTTCGATTATAATTTCAATATGTTTAGGTTTGGGTTTTATCATAGATAATCCAATTGTAATTAATGCGATCATATTGATCTTTATTATCCATTGGATTTCTTTTATTCCAGCTAATATTTATAAAACCGAAAAATTCTTTGATTTAACAGGAAGCTTAACGTACATTTCTGTGATTTGCTATGTTTTATATTCAAAAAGTAAAAGTTTTGACTCAATTTTTGGTGAAATTATTATTTCAGCATCTATAATAATATGGGCTACAAGATTAGGTAGTTTTTTATTTCTTAGGATTAAAAAAGCAGGTGAAGACAAGAGATTTAGAGAATTTAAAAAATCTTGGTCCAGATGGTTGTTGACATGGACTACTTCTGGTATGTGGGTAACGATATGTTCACTTTGTGGATTAACTGCTATTTCATCTAATTCGGTTATTGAAATGGGTCTTTTATTTTACTTTGGCCTTTCCCTTTTTATTATAGGTCTCATTATAGAAATTGTTGCAGATCACCAAAAAACAAAGTTTAGATCTATTCTAACAAATGAAGGTAAGTTTATTTCAACTGGGCTTTGGTCAAAATCAAGACATCCAAATTATGTTGGAGAAATTACTTTGTGGCTTGGAATTTCTATAATGTCATTTTCTAATCTAGATGGATTAGAGTTAATAACTCTTATTTCACCAATTTTTACATATTGGCTTCTTGTATATGTAAGTGGTATAAATATATTAGAAAAAAATGGCCAAAAAAAGTGGGGTCATTTAGAATCCTATAAAAAATACATAAAAAACACTCCCAGGCTTTTTTTTAAAATTTTTGGTTAATTTTAATTCCATTAAAATAATCAACATGAAAAAATTCTTTTCCTTTTCTGGAACAATTAGTGGAACTACCTTTTTATTAAGAATTTTATTTGTTTTTCTTTTAATGTTTCCATTTCTAGTAGCGATAATAGCTAAATGGACAACTTATTTTATGTCATTAGGAAATTTTGATATTTCTGATCAATCAATTGAGAATCAGATGGAGATACAATCTTTTGGTGATGAATTGGCTCAGAAGATTTCAGAGAATCCAGAATTTTATTTAAATGATTTTATGCAATCCTTTACTTATGGTTGGATAATTATATTTATTATTTGCTTTATTCCCCCTGTTTGGTTTGCGTTAGCAACTTCTTATAAAAGAGTTTCAGCTCTTTTCTTTGAGCAAAGAAAAGGGGTTTTTATAGCAATAATTTTATTTGATATAGTTTCAGATTATATATTTTTAACCAATAGTGGTATTATAAATTCTATACTATCACTAATTGGAATGCTAATTTTTGCATTCCTGATTTTCAATAACTCTAAATTTGAAAAACATGAAGGTTAAGTGTCTAATTATTCTTTTTATTTTCTTAATTAGTTCTTGTTCTTCCTTAAAGGTTGGAAATAAAGAGATTAAAAGTAATTCGATTAGAAATCAATCAATAATTGAATTTATTAATTCTCAAGACAATATTGATAAGGAGTACCCATTTTCTGAAGCTACAATAGTTAATGGTATAATATATTTATCAGGCGAAATAGGTACATTACCTGATGGCTCTCTAATAACTGGAGGTATTGTACAAGAAACTCGTCAAACGCTCACTAATATTAAAAAGAAGCTGGAAAAGATAGGTGGTTCAATGGACGATATATTTAAATGCACTTGTATGCTTTCTGATATAAAAGATTGGCCTCTGATGAGTCAAGAGTATAAAAAATTCTTTAACCCTGATAAACTTCCAGCCAGGAGTGCTTTTGCGGGCAGCGGTCTAGCCCTAGGTGCTAAGCTTGAAATTGAATGTATGGCAATAAAAAGAGATTAAGCTTTGTTAAAGAATAAAACTTTTTGGATTTTTTTAATGATAATTATCCCTTTAATAGGTCTATTATTTAAAATTTATGCCCTTTTTTTAATTCTTCCTCTAGGGTTTTACTTTAGAAAAAATCCTAGATAAACTCGATTACTAGAATAATCAACCCAATTAATATCACAAATAAACCAAAAACCATTTTTAACTTATTTTCCTCGACTTTTTGAGAAAATAATTGCCCAATAAAAATGCCGATTACAGAAATTAGTGTAAATGTGAGTAAAAAAACCCAGTCAATTTCAAGATTTTGAACATCTCCTAAAAACCCAATAAGAGATTTTAATGAAATAATAGCTAAAGATGTTGCTATTGCTACTTTCATTCTAAGATCAGAGAGAATTACAAGTATGGGAATAATTATAAATCCACCTCCAGCTCCAATTAACCCAGTTAAAAAACCTATAAGTGATCCTTCGGTAAATATTAATAATTTATTTGGAGCTATTGTCTTTGTTTGTTTAAGTCCTACAATTGTTTTTGGGGTTCTTTTAATCATAAAGAAACCCGCAAGAAGCATCAATAGAGAAAATAACAGCATGATTAATTGATCTTTACTTAGGAATATTGATCCTGAATTTATTATTGTTTCAGGAATTAAATGAATCAAATATTTTCTGGTTAAATAAACAGTGATTACTGCTGAAAATGAGAAAAGTAAAGTTGATGAGTAATTTATTAGCTTATCTCTCAAATTTTTGATTGAACCAATTAGTGAGGTTGTACCAACAATAAATAAAGAATATGCAGTTGCAGTGACTGGATTAATTCCAAATAAGTAAACAAGAATGGGTACAGAAAGGATAGATCCACCACTTCCTATCAGTCCTAGAATAAGACCAACCATAAAAGCACCAAAAAATCCTAAGAATTCAAATGTTTCCAATGAGAATATTTAGTTTGTTTCTAACAAGGTAAGTGTTAAGATAAGTTTAATATTTTAAAATCTGATAATCATTTTAAATATCTTTGTTACAGATTATTTTAATGATAATGCAGCATTACAAATTAACCTTTCTATTTATTTTTCTATTTGTAAATTCTTTAGCACAAGAAACTGCAATTAAGTCTTTGAAAATAAAATCTTTAGATACAAACAATATAAATAAAGAGAGTTTTAAGCTAAATAGAATTCAGCCAACGGGTCTTACTAACAAAGATCAAATAAGTTTTTTTGAATATAATTTAGATTTTGACATTATTTCCAGTAAAAAAGAAATTGATATCACAAATAAAACTGATTTAGTTACGCCATCATGGAAAATTCGTCAAAAATTTAATGAGGGTGCTGTAAATCAATCAAAGTTTAGAAAAGATTTTTATTTAGGTGATTTAGAAACTAATTCTGATTACATAATTATTAAATGTAGGGATCATGAATATGTTGATGGAGACAGAATTCGGCTTATGATAAACGGAGCTGTTATACATCCAAATATTTCGTTATCAGCTGTTTTTTATGTGGTGGATGTAGATCTTGATGATGGATACAATAATATTGATTTTATAGCCCTAAACGAAGGTGAGTCGAGTCCTAATACAGCTCAATTAATTGTTATTGATGAATTTGGAAAACAGCTTTCAAATAAAAAATGGTTGATTTCAACTGGATATAAAGCTAAACTAGTTGTTTTTAAAAAATAGTCTAGTTATTAAGCATAACAGGCATCACTAGCATTATAAGTTCTTCATCGTCTAAATACCCATCCATAGGTTTAAGTATTCCCGCCCTGTTTGGAAGACTCATTTCCAATTTGACCTCCTTACAACCTAAATTATTAGTCATTTCAATTAGGAATCTTGAGTTAAAACCGATTTCAATATCTTCACCTTTGTAATCGCAGGTCAATCTTTCTTCAGCTTTATTGCTAAAATCAACATCTTCCGCTGAAATATTTAATTCGGCCCCTGCAATTTTGAGTCTCACTTGATGAGTTGTTTTATTTGAAAAAATTGATACCCTTTTAAGTGAACTAAGCAACAGTGATCTATCAATTGTTAAAACATTTGGATTTTCTGTTGGAATAACTGCTTCATAGTTGGGGTATTGTCCATCTATTAATCTACATATTACGGACAGGTCATCCATCTCAAATTTAGCATTTGAATTGTTATATTGAATTGTCACTTCCTGATTGGAGTCTATAATATTTTTTAAAATATTTAGAGGTTTTTTTGGCATGATGAATTCAGCTAGAGTAGTTGCCTTTAAATCACTTCTCTTGTATTTAACTAACTTGTGGGCATCAGTTGCAACAAAAGTTAAATTATCAGAGCTTAACTGAAAAAAAACACCACTCATCACAGGTCTCAAATCATCATTTCCTGAAGCAAATATTGTTGAATTAATAGCCTTTGCTAAAACCATACTTGAAATCTTGGTGCTTGATGGATTATCCAGTATAATAGTTTTTGGAAATTGTTCAGCTTCAGTATATGCCAGGGCATACTTACCATGATTTGAACTTATTTCAATAGTATTATTATCATCTATTGTAAATGTGAGTGGTTGTTCCGGAAATGTTTTTAATGTATCAATCAGGAGTTTTGAGGGAATTGCCACAGAACCTTTGCTTGAGCTATCTACTTCAATAGATGAAATCATCGTAGTTTCAAGATCACTAGAAGTTATTTTTAATTTAGAACCATCTAAATCAAATAAAAAATGGTCTAATACTGGAATAGTATTAGAGGTATTTATTACACTTCCAAGGATTTGAAGTTTCTTTAAAAGTGTGTTACTTGAAACAATGAATTTCATAGGTTATAATTAAAAATTATTAACAAATATATCATATTGATAAGTTATTCTTAAATAAACTTATTAACATAAATGACTCAATTAAATGAAATAGTTACAGAGTCATATATTTTTAACCCCATTAATGATGATGCCGTGCCAACATTCGAGGGATTGCTTCTATATATTGATATTTGTAGTAGCTCACTTGAGTTAAATACAACTAATCCTTTTCCTTCATCATTTCTATCGTTAATTGCTTTTTCAAAGTTTACTATGTCACTATACTTATTGTATATATTCTTAAACTTGTAATTTCTAACTGAAATCTCAAAAGATCTTCCTTTCTGAATTTTTTCAAATATATCTTTTTTGAGATTTGTTACAACATTTCCAAAATTATCAATATAAATTACACTTGAAACAATTTGATTTAGGTCATCATTAATAAAAGGGTTCAGGTTTTTTACAGATTTAATTTTATTTATTTCTTTTCCAACAAGTTCTGGTTTACCCCCTTTGGCCAAATGACATGCTACCTTTGAAAATATTTGTGTGGTTGAATCTATTTGATTTAATTCTTCATTAATATTGATTTCATATATTTTTTCAGGATTAATATTTTGAGATAAAATGCTCAAAATGCCGTTATCAGCAGAAATAAAAAAATGATTATCTAAATAAACTATAATATGTTTTTTTTCTACAGTCTTTTCAGAATCAACATCAATAATATGTACAGTTTTTTCTGGAAAGCTTTTGTATGAATTTTCTAGTATATATGCAGCTTCCATAATGTTAAATGGAGACACATTATTAGAAACATCAACAATCTTGGCCTCATTATAATTACTGTAAATATTCCCTTTGATTTTTGCAACAAAATGATCTTTGTTTCCGAAATCAGTAATTAGAGTAATAATAGACATTAAATTGTTAATATTTAATAATGTAAGTGGTTATGAAATTACGTATTTTAGATTAAGTAATCTAGTAAAATATATTCTGATTAATAACATTTAACAATTTGGAAGAGAAAGTAATAAAAATTGAAAGTATTGACCCAAAAGATTTTTTTGGACCACAGAATAAAAATATAAAGGTTTTAAAAAGCAATTTCCCAAATTTAAAGATTGTTGCTAGGGGAAGTCAAATTAAGGCATATGGTAAATCTGAAGATCTGTCTGAATTAGAAATTAGAATCAATAAAATCATCAATTATTTTTTAAAATATAATATTATTTCAGATAATGAAATTGAAACTCTTATAACTAAATCAGATACTGAATTAGAAACATCTGCCGAAAGTCATAAACCAATTTTACATGGTGTAAGTGGGAGAATTATTAAGGCAAGAACCTTAAATCAAAGAAAAATAATTGATAGTATAGCTAACAATGATATGGTTTTTGCTATAGGCCCCGCAGGTACAGGAAAAACATATACAGGAATAGCATTAGCAGTTAGAGCTTTGAAAAATAAAAATGTCAAAAGAATAATATTGACAAGACCTGCGATAGAAGCTGGGGAAAATTTAGGTTTTCTTCCCGGCGATCTCAAAGAAAAACTAGATCCATACATGCAGCCTTTATATGATTCTTTAAAAGATATGATTCCATCTGAAAAACTAAAGAAATATATGGAGGATGAAGTCATACAGATAGCCCCTTTAGCCTTTATGCGAGGCAGAACACTTGATAATGCATTTGTTATACTTGATGAGGGGCAAAATACTACACATTCACAAATGAAAATGTTTTTAACAAGAATGGGTAAGAATGCTAAATTTATTATCACTGGAGATCCTGGTCAAGTCGATTTACCAAGAAACACAATTTCTGGAATTAAAGAAGCTATTTTAATTTTGAAAAATACTCCAGGAGTTGGTATTGTTCATTTGGATCAATCCGACGTTATAAGAAATAAGCTGGTAAAGAAAATAGTTGATGCATATAAAAATATTGAAAATAATAGCTAAAAATGTCAAAAACATTAAACAGCTCGGACTTTAATTTTACATTTCAAGAGAAAGCTTACAAGGGTAAAGTAAGAGATGTTTACTACCTAAAAAACAATATTGTTGTTATGGTTGCTTCAGACAGAATTTCTGCATTTGACGTAGTTATGCCAAGAGGCATACCATTCAAGGGGCAAATCCTAAATCAAATTGCTTTTAAAATGATGAATGAAACCAGAGAATTAGTTCCTAATTGGTTGATTAATAGTCCTGACCCAAATGTCTCAGTAGGTCATTTATGTGATCCCTTTAAAGTTGAGATGGTAATTAGAGGTTATTTGTCAGGCCATGCCGCCAGACAATATAAAAAAGGTGAAAGGACTCTTTCTGGGGTTAAAATGCCAGACGGAATGAAAGAAAATGATAAATTTCCAGAGCCTGTAATTACTCCTGCAACTAAAGCTGAGTTTGGTAAGCATGATGAAGATATTAGTAAAGAGCATATAATCAGAAGAGGCATTGTTAGTTTAGACGATTATGAAATTCTAGAAAAATATACAAGATCACTATTTAAAAAAGGGTCGGAATTAGCAAATGAAAGAGGTCTAATTTTGGTTGATACTAAATATGAATTTGGAAGGACTAAAGACGGAAATATTGTACTAATTGATGAAATACATACTCCAGATTCATCAAGATACTTTTACTCTGACGGCTACTCTGAAAGACAAATGAAAAATGAACCACAAAAACAATTATCTAAAGAATTTGTAAGACAATGGTTGATTTCTAATAATTTTCAGGGTCTTGAAGGCCAAAAGGTCCCTAATATGTCAGACGAATATGTAAAATCAGTTTCTGAAAGATATATTGAGTTATATGAAAATATAACATCTGAAAAATTTGTCAAATCTGATTTAAATGATATCAAAAACAGAGTGTTTAAAAACACTGAAAACTACTTAAAAGAATATTTTGGAGTTTGATAAAATTATTTCAGAAATATCTTCTTTTGTTTGGGGTTATCCACTTCTTTTTATTTTAATTGGAGGGGGGTTGTATCTTTTATTTGTTTCCAGATTACTTCCTTTTAAATACTTTTTTCATGCAATTGATATTGTTAGAGGCAAGTTTAATGATCAAAAATCTGACGGTGAGATTAGTCACTTTCAAGCTCTGACAACTGCACTTTCAGCAACTGTTGGAATGGGTAATATTGCTGGTGTTGCAGTAGCAATTTCAATTGGTGGACCTGGTGCAATATTTTGGATGTGGGTGAGTGGAATTATTGGAATGTCAACAAAATTTTTCACATCTGCATTAGCTGTGATGTATCGAGGAGTTGATTCTGCAGGAAAAAAACAGGGTGGTCCAATGTACTTCATAGTAAACGGGTTAGGAAAAAAATGGTTTCCTATGGCAATGTTTTTTAGTTTTTGTGGAATGGTTGGAGCATTACCAGTTTTTAATGTTAATCAGCTAACTCAGGCAATAAATGATATTATTTTGAAGCCAAATGGTTTTGAAGTAAGTCTATTTTCAAATGCAATAATTGGCTTAATATTAATAATCTTAACATCAATTGTTATACTAGGAGGTTTAAAAAGAATTAGTCGTGTATCTGCTAGACTAGTCCCCTTTATGGTAGGCATTTATATAGTATCAATCCTTATTATTCTAATAGTTAATTACAATAATGTACCCAAATATTTATATTTAATTTTTTACGATGCATTTAATGCAGATTATTTCTCAGGAAATTCAGCTCTAGGTGGTGTTTTAGGTGCTTTGATAATACTTGGAATAAGAAGAGGAGCCTTTTCAAACGAAGCTGGTATAGGAATGGCTCCTATGGCACATGGCGCTGCAAAAACAAACAACCCTGTCAAAGAAGGCTTTGTTGCTATGTTAGGTCCATTTATTGACACACTGATGGTTTGTACTATGACAGCATTAGCTATTCTTGTAACGGGAGCTTGGAAAACACAGGCTGATGGAGTGTCATTAACAGCTGCAGCTTTTGAATCATCTTTTTCTGTTATCGGAAATTACATTTTACTTGCTTGTGTTTTTGTGTTTAGTATTTCTTCTCTATTTTCTTATTCTTATTATGGAACTAAATGTCTTTCTTTTATTGCTGGAGATAATAACAAAAAAAAATATAACTACATTTATATTATAAGTATAATGCTTGGAGCTACTACGTCGTTATCAATGATGATTAATTTAATTGATACATTTTTTGCATTAATGGCTATCCCAACAATGATTGCAACATTGATTTTGGCACCTAAAGTTTTAAATGAATTAAAAAAATATGAAATCAAAAGATAGATATAATAATTATTGGAGAACAAATATCACATATGTCTCAATTCTCCTTTCAATTTGGTTTACGTTTTCATTTTTATTTGGTATTATTTTAAAAGATTTTTTAAATCAGTTTTCGATTGCCGGTTTTAAATTAGGATTTTGGTTTGCTCAGCAAGGGTCTATATATGTTTTTGTTATTTTGATTTTTACATATGTTAGATTAATGAATAATCTTGATAAGAAATTTGGATTTAAAAAATAAAAAATGAGTATTCAATCGTGGACATATATCTTGGTAGGGATTACTTTTTCGATTTATATCGCCATCGCAATTTGGTCAAGAGTTAAATCAACTAAGGAGTTCTATGTTGCTGGAGGTGGAGTAGGTGCTTGGGCAAATGGTATGGCTACTGCTGCTGATTGGATGAGTGCTGCTTCATTTATTTCAATGGCTGGTATTATTTCCTTTGCTGGCTATGACGGTGCTGTTTATCTGATGGGTTGGACAGGAGGGTATGTACTTTTAGCTTTATTGTTGGCTCCATATTTAAGAAAGTTTGGAAAATTTACAGTACCAGAATTTATAGGCGATAGGTACTATTCAAATAATGCCCGGTTAGTTGCTGTATTCTGTGCTTTATTAGTTTCATTTACTTATGTGGCTGGTCAGATGAGGGGAGTTGGAATTGTTTTTTCAAGATTTTTAGAGGTCGACATAAATACAGGTGTAATTATTGGCATGTTAATCGTTCTTTTTTATGCTGTTCTAGGAGGGATGAAAGGAATAACATATACTCAGGTTGCTCAGTATTGTGTTTTGATATTTGCTTTTATGGTACCAGCAATTTTTATTTCTATACAAATGACAGGTAATCCAATACCTCAACTTGGTTTTGGAAGTGAAATGTCAGATGGATCATCAACTTATCTTCTTGATAAACTGGATAATCTAAATGTTGAATTGGGTTTTAACGAATATACTGACAATACAAAACCTTTGATAGATATTTTTGCAATCACATTAGCTTTAATGGTTGGTACAGCTGGTTTACCACATGTTATTGTAAGGTTTTTCACCGTAAAAAAAGTTGCAGATGCTAGGAAATCTGCGGGTATAGCATTGCTATTGATAGCAATACTATATACTACAGCTCCAGCAGTAGCTGCTTTTGCAAGAACTAATTTACTTGAAACCATTTCAACCAAATCTTATTCAGACATACCTCAATGGTTTAAAAAATGGGAAAATACAGGATTAATAAAATTTGATGATTTAGATAATGATGGTATGATTGATTACACTAATGATGATTCAAATGAATTATATGTTGACAGAGATATCATGGTTTTGGCCAATCCAGAAATAGCTAATTTACCCAACTGGGTTGTTGCCCTTGTTGCTGCTGGTGGATTAGCTGCCGCTTTGTCTACTGCTGCTGGTCTTCTACTTGTTATCTCTGCATCTGTTTCTCATGATCTAATTAAAAGAGTATATTATCCAGAAATAAGTGAAAAAGGTGAATTGGTAGCTGCAAGAATTTCTGCTTTTTTTGCAGTTTGTATAGCAGGATACTTTGGAATTAACCCACCTGGTTTTGTTGCTGCTGTTGTTGCTTTGGCTTTTGGTTTAGCTGCTGCATCTTTTTTTCCTGCTATTGTAATGGGAATTTTTTATAAAAAAATGAATAAGGAGGGAGCAATTTGCGGAATGCTTGCAGGAATAGGGTTGATGCTGTATTACATGCTAAAGTTTAAATTTGACTTCTTTGGAGGCGGTTCGTATGAAGATTATTGGTTTGGAATTTCACCTGAGGGATTCGGTAGTGTTGCCATGATATTGAATTTTATAGTTTCTTTTGCTGTGATGAAGTTTACTTCACCAACCCCAAAAAAAATAAAAGATATTGTAGATAACATAAGAATCCCTGAATATGAATAGATATAACATAGATAGCCCAGAGAAATATTCTCAATTATATAAAGAGTCTTTTAATGAACCAGAGGTTTTTTGGTCTGAACTAGCTTCGAATAATTTTTTATGGGAAACAAAATGGTCAAAAGTTTTAGATTGGGATTTTAGAAAAGCTAGAGTTTCATGGTTTAAAGATGCTAAATTAAATATTACAATTAATTGCCTGGATAGACATGTAAAAAAGCAACCTGATAAAACGGCAATAATTTTTGAGCCAAATAACCCTTATGAGGAATATAAATCATATTCTTATTCAGAATTATTAACAGAGGTTTGTAAAATGGCTAATGTTCTGAAGTCAATGGGTGTTAAAAAAGGGGATAGGGTTTGTATTTATTTGCCAATGATTCCTGAATTGGCATTTTCTGTTCTTGCTTGTGCTAGAATTGGTGCAATTCATTCAGTTGTTTTTGCTGGTTTTTCATCTAATGCCTTAGCCACAAGGATAGATGATTGTAAAAGCAGTATAATTATAACTTCAGATGGTTCATTTAGAGGCGAAAAAATTTTAAATCTTAAAAAAATTGTAGATGCCGCATTAGAAATGTGTAAATCTGATCAAAAAGTTTTACTCATAAAAAGGACTAATGAATCTATTAATATCAACAGTAAAAGAGATTTTTTATTAGATGATTTGATTATTGATGTTGATAATTTCTGTAAAGCTGAAATCATGGACGCAGAAGACCCATTATTTATTTTATACACATCAGGTTCTACAGGAAAACCAAAAGGGATGGTTCACACATGTGGTGGCTACATGGTATACACATCGTATACATTTAAAAATGTTTTTCAATATGATGATGGAGATATTTATTGGTGCACTGCAGACATAGGATGGATTACTGGTCATAGTTATATATTGTATGGTCCATTATCAAACGCAGCAACAACAATTATGTTTGAAGGTATTCCTAGTTTTCCTGATTACAGTAGGTTTTGGCAAATAGTTGAAAAATTTGGAGTAAATCAATTTTATACAGCTCCAACTGCTATTAGAGCTTTAGCAAAACAAGGTAGTAGTTTTCTTAAAAACTGTGATCTTTCATCATTGAAGGTTCTTGGGACAGTTGGTGAGCCTATAAATGAAGAGGCTTGGCAATGGTATAATAAATATGTTGGAAGGAATAATTGCCCCATTGTAGATACATGGTGGCAAACTGAAACAGGTGGTATTTTGATATCGTCAATTCCAAAAGTTTTACCAGATAAGCCAACTTTTGCGACAAAACCATTTATTGGAATTCAACCAATATTATTGGATGAAAATGGTAAAGAATTGAATGAATTTAACATTGTGGGTAAACTATGTATTCAATATCCATGGCCATCTATAGCAAGAACAATATGGGGAGATCATAACAGATATATAAACACTTATTTTTCTGCTTTTGAAAATAAATATTTTACAGGAGATGGGGCATTTATGGATGAGGACGGTAATTTCAGAATAACTGGAAGAGTTGATGATGTTATCATTGTTTCAGGTCATAATCTTGGTACTGCGCCAATAGAAGATGCGATTAATGAACACGAATTAGTTGCAGAGTCTGCAATTGTAGGTTTTCCGCACGAAATTAAAGGAAATGCTTTATATGGTTATATTACTTTAAAACAAGAATATGAAAACTTAGACTCGATTAAAAAAGAAATTAATATGTTAATTTCTAAAAAAATTGGTCCTATTGCTAAATTAGATAAGATTCAAATTACCAATGGACTTCCGAAAACTAGATCTGGAAAAATAATGAGAAGGATTCTGAGAAAGATTGCTTCAAAGGAATTTAATAACCTAGGAGATATTAGCACCCTGTTAAATCCGGATGTTGTCAAGGAGATTATTGACAATTCTCTGTAGTTATTTTTAAAATTGCTTCAAAAACATCTTTGTAGTAATTCTTGTTTTTTCCTATGAAAATACCACTATTATTTTGGTTCAATATTAAATCCATTTCCTCTAACGAAATAAACTTTAAATCATCAACTTCATCATTTTTATGGTTTAGATTAATTTTAACTTGATCAATTTTTAGAATATATGTATGGTGAAACTCTCTGTCAATTATCTTACTATGATAGCTTTCACTTGTATAAATACCGAGTTTTAATAAATCCTTTTCTTTGATACATATGCCTATTTCTTCAAATGTTTCTCTAATAGCGGCAGCTTTAATATCTTCTTTATATTCAATATGTCCTGCAACCGAAACATCCCAAACACCGGGGTTTAATTTCTTTTTGGTTGACCTTTTCTGAATTAGCACATTTCCCTTTTCACTGAATATCCATACATGAACTGTTGCATGAAATAAGCCTTTTTTATGAATATGTGACTTAGTTGCTTTTTTACCAGTTTTTTTTCCGTTAGATGAATATATTTCTAGGAATTCCTCCCTCATTATTAAATCTAAATATTTATTTAAAGTAGCTAAAGTCTTCTCCAGATTTAATATTAAGCACTGTATTATAAATCAATTTAATTACATTTTCAACATCATTTTTATGAACCATTTCAACAGTTGTGTGCATATATCTAAGTGGTAGAGATATCAATGCTGATGGAACTCCACCGTTACTGTAGGCAAAAGCATCAGTGTCAGTACCTGTGTAACGACTCGAGGCAGCTCTTTGAAACGGGATTTTATTCTTTTTTGCAGTATTAATTATTAAATCCCTAAGTTTTTGTTGAACTGCAGGAGCATATGTTACTACTGGGCCTTTGTTGATTTCACAATAACCTTGTTTCTTTTGATTTATCATTGGAGTTGTAGTATCGTGAGTAACATCGGTAACAATTGCAACATTTGGCTTTATAGTCTGTGTTATCATCTCAGCTCCTCTAAGACCAACTTCCTCCTGGACAGAGTTAGTAACATATAAGCCAAATGGTAATTTTTTCTTATTTTCTTTAACTAGTCTGGCTACCTCAGCAATCATAAAACCTCCGATTCTATTATCGAGCGCACGACATACAAAATTATCCTTATTTAGAATATGAAACGGATCAGGATAAGTTATTACACATCCAACATGAACACCGAGTTTTTCAACATCCTTTTTGTTTTTGCATCCAACATCAATAAATATATTATCTAATTTTGGAGGTTCTTCTTTTGCGGCTAATCTGGTATGTATCGCAGGCCATCCAAAAACCCCTTTAACTATTCCTTTTTCAGTATGTATATTAACAATTTTGCTTGGCGCAATTTGGTGATCGCTTCCTCCGTTTCTTATAACTGATATTAAACCTTTATCAGAAATATAATTAACATACCAAGAAATTTCATCTGAATGCCCTTCAATAACAACTTTATATTCGTGATCTGGGTTTATAACTGCTACAGCTGAACCGTAAGTGTCTGTTATAAATTTATCTGCATATGGCTGTAAATAGTCCATCCAAATTTTCTGACCTTCCCATTCGTATCCTGTTGGAGAGGCATTATTTAAATATTTTTCAAGAAATTGCATTGACTTTTTGTTTAATATGCTCTTGCTACTCATTTCGATTTGATTTTTAAATGTTAGATATGTAAAAATAATAATGATTTCCTTATTTATTATATATAATTTTATCAATTATTAAATAATTATTTTTAATTGAAACAATTCCTATTTTTATTAGTCTTTTTTACAATTGTAAATACCTACACTCAACAGATTGAAAATGATTCAATTTATGAATATATAAGAATTTCAGGTGACACAATAGTTAAAGGGTCAATAGGGTTAAATGAGGTTTTATTATTACCAAAAAGACCATTTTATAATTCTGATCAAATCAGAAAATATTTAATCCTAAAAAGAAAAACTTTAAAGGTATATCCCTATTCCATAATGGCTTCAGATAGGTTAAATAGTCTTAATGAAAGATTGAATCTTATAAAAAGAAAGAGAGGAAAAAAGAGATATACAAAAATGGTTCAAAAATTTTTAGAAGACGAATTAACTCCAGAGTTAAGTAAGTTAACCCAGTCTGAAGGTAGAATTTTGATAAAATTAATTCATCGTCAAACTGGGGTATCAACCTATGATTTAGTAAAGCAACTAAGAAATGGGTTAAGAGCGTTTTTTTATAATACTACTGCTAAGTTTTTCAATATGAATTTAAAAAGTGAGTTTTTACCAGAAACTAATATTGATGATTATTATATAGAGGATATAGTACAAAGATCAATCAGAGATAATCTTATTGAATATATAGAGCCAGCTAAAACTCATGATTTATTTAAATTGAAAAGTTTATGGGATGAGCAGAAAAACAAATAATAATATGAGTGAAAATTTTAAAATGATTGCTAAGACTTTTTATGGTTTTGAAGATATTCTTTCTGAGGAATTACTTTCTTTAGGTGCACAAAAAATAATTATAGGAAATAGAAATGTAAGCTTTTATGGTGATAAAGGTTTTTTATATAAATCTAATCTTAGTTTAAGAACGGCATTAAAAATACTTAAACCTGTATGTGAATTTAGATTTAAAGATATAAATGAATATTATGATAATATTTATAGTTTTAAATGGGAGGATTATATAGATCCAACCGGTTCATTTTTAATAAATTCTGTTGTTTTTCACTCAAATGTTTTTAATAATTCAAAGTTTACCTCATTAAAAGCAAAGGATGCGATTGTCGATAGGTTTAGAGATAAATTTAAGAAAAGACCTAGCATAAACTCATTCAATCCTGAACTTAGGATAGAAATACATGTTAATAGAAACAACTGTACTATTTCCTTGGATAGTTCTGGTGAATCGCTTCACAAAAGAGGTTATAAAAAATATAATTCCGCTGCCCCGTTGAATGAAGTTCTTGCAGCTGGAATAGTTCTAATGTCAAAATGGGATAAAAAGTCTGACTTGTTGGATCCGATGTGCGGAACAGGAACCTTTCTTATAGAAGCTGCAATGATTGCAAAAAATATAGCACCAAACTTAAATAGGCTTTCATTTGCATTTGAAAAATGGAAAGATTGGGATAATGAATTATTTGAAATAATTGAAGAATCTGTAAGAAGTAAAGAGATTGATTTTGATTATAAATTATACGGTTTTGATATCTCAAATGCAATGGTGAAAAAAGCTCAAAAAAATATTGAAGTTGCTGAATTAGACATTGATATCGAAATTGTAAAAAAAGACTTTTTAAACTCTAATAAAACAGATGAAGATAAGTTGCATATATTAATTAATCCTCCATATGACAAGAGGATATCAACAGATGTTAATGTGTTGTACAAAAAAATTGGAGATACTTTAAAGAATAATTACTTGTATTCTGATGTTTGGGTAATAACAGCAAATTTAGAAGCTATTAAATCAATAGGTTTAAGGTCTAATAAGAAAATTAAGTTGTATAACTCTAATCTTGAATCAAGGTTATTAAATTATGCTATTTACCCTGGAACAAAAAAAAATAAAAACTGATTATTTTTTTACTACAGGAATGAGATAAGAGATGCTGTAGCTAAATCCAGCACCGAGGTTAGAACTGTCATATGTTCTATTAAATCCAGGGATATACAAATTAGTAATACCTTGTTTATTATTTTGTTTTAAGATGTTCTTAAGTTGTAATTCAAAACCAAGAAAAAGATTATTTAATATCTCAGTCTTTAGTCCAAATACTAGCTCAAGCCAAAAGGCTTTTAAATCGGTTAGATTTATAGGTTCTGTAATGATTGATTCTCCCCAATAGATGCTATTAGTATTGTAAATTGTATAGCTATTTACTCTTTGATCAAATTGACTAAATCCTAAATTAAAACCAGAGTAAACAATATTTTGAGTTCCAATATCATTATTTAATTTAAAATTAACACCACATTTTAAGTAGCCACCCTTTACTGTTGAATTTAAATAATAACTACTGATTATTTTTTCCTCGTTCCCTAATTCAGAAAAAAAATATAGTGATTCCTTTAATCTGATGTCGCCACTTATTGATAATCCAGTGTAATCATTATCGGAGGCAGATTTAATTATTTTCTGAACATCAATTCCAGCTCGAATACCAAACTTTTTAATTGTATCATTTGTGTTAGCTAAAAAACTGTTAAATGTTAATGTTAAAATAATACTAGTGAAGAATCTTGACATGGGATTGATTTTCATTAGTTACATAATTATTTAAAATGATGAGCTCAGAAATCCAATTTGTGGATCCAGGAGTATCAAATGGGTCATAGGGTAGAGCAATTGATAAATTGTAATTATTTATAAAACTACATGCTCTTGAAATGAAGGTTTCATTAATTTCATAGTCAAAATAAACGTGATTTGGCAAGCCGCTTGGAATCACTGTTACATCATCTGAGAAATCTTTACAAAACATAAAATTTGATACGGATTCATCATCTCTTAGTGGGATTGCAATAGAATCAGTATTTATGCCATTTATTTCACTTATCAACATTAGTTCATTATTTTTAACAATATACACCCCAAGACTTTCAATATTTTTTCTTTCTTCCGGATTTTCATCATCATAAAAAGTAACTATAAGCCGGGGAGTTGTTAATGTTGATTCAGGACAAATATCATCACTTTCACAATTATATATTGTGATAATAATTAAAATTAAAACTAAATATTTATTCATTTATATTTTTTCTAAAAGTACAACATTTTCTACATGGTATGTCTGGGGGAACATGTCAATTGCTTGTGTAATTTTCAAGTTATAAAAATCCCTTAGTTCATAAATATCTCTTGCCTGGGTTGAGCTATTACAGCTGACATAAATGATTTTATCTGGTGAAAGCTTTATTATTGATTTTATGACTGATTTTTCTAATCCATTTCTAGGAGGGTCAACTATAATAATATCAGGTTTTTTGATTCCTTTAATAGGCTTTGAGATAATATCTTTTACATCCCCATGTATAAATTTACAATTTGATATATTATTTAACTTTGAGTTAGATTTTGCAGCTTGAACAGCATCCCTAACAGTCTCAATGCCAATTATTTTTTTTGCCTCTTTAGAAAGGAATAATGAAATAGCGCCAATTCCAGAATATAAATCATAAACAATCTCATTTCCTTTAAGATTTGCAAACCTCTTAACTATATTATAAAGTTTGCTGGTTTGATAGGGATTTGTTTGAAAGAATGATTTGGCAGATATTTTAAATAAAAGTTCACTTATTTTTTCTGTTATATAATTTTTTCCGCTAAAGCAAACTATCTCAAGATCATAAATAGTGTCGTTGGGCTTACTATTAATAACATACATTATCGAAGTTATTTCATCAAATTCATTTTTAATTAATTCTAAAAGGTTCTCGGCCTTTTTAGAGTATTTGTAGAATTGAATTAACACCATTATTTCATTTGTGGTAGTTGTTCTGATCATCAAGTTTCTTATGTCTCCATTTTGATTTTTAAGATCAAAAAACTCTAAATTAAGTTCTAATGCTTTTCGTTTTGTGTAGTTTCTGATTTTATTTGAAATGTTCGTTTGAAGATAGCATTTATCAATATCAATAACCTTGCTCCACATTCCTGATTTATGAAAACCTAGAGCATTTTTATCTAAAATATCAACTTCTTCTCTTATCTCCTTTTCGGTTATCCATCTTGAATTACTAAAAGAAAATTCCATCTTATTTCTGTAGTAGTACCTTTTATCGGATTTAATTATGTGAAGTTTTTTGTGAGATCCAATTTTACCGATTCTGCTTAAATTTTCATTTACTTCTTTGTCCTTATATATCAATTGTTCTTCATAATCCATGTTTTGCCAACTGCATCCTCCGCAAAGTTCAAAATGTGAGCATTTTGGATCTGTTCTTTTGGGAGAGTATTTATGATATTTAATGATGTCGCCTTCTAAATACGATTTTCTTTTCTTTCTCACTCTGATGTTAACGATATCACCAGGTACACCATTTTTTGTAAAAATTATTTTCTGTCCATCTTTTTTGGATATAGATTTACCGAGTGAACCTGCATCAGTTAGTTCAATATTTTCTAAAACAATATTTCTTTTATTTCTACCCACTCTAAACTAATTATCACTAAATATAATTCATTAAATTTGGACTAAAATAGAACTAGTAAAAAATTAATACAATGTTAACTTCAAAAAGCATAATTGATCTAGAGTATAAGTATGGTGCGCATAATTATCATCCGCTTCCTGTTGTTTTGGAAAAAGGTGAAGGAGTTTTTTTATGGGACGTAGAAGGGAAGAAGTATTATGATTTTTTATCTGCCTATTCAGCAGTTAATCAAGGACATTGTCATCCTAAGATAATCTCTGCACTAGTTAATCAGTCAAATAAACTAACCTTAACATCAAGAGCATTTCATAATAATATTTTAGGTCAATATGAGAAATTTATTACTGAATTTTTTGGATATGATAAAGTATTGCCAATGAATACCGGAGTAGAGGGTGGTGAAACTGCGGTTAAATTAGCAAGAAAATGGGGTTATGAAGTTAAAAAGGTTGCTAATGATTCCGCAAAAATTATTTTTGTTGAAGGAAATTTTTGGGGTAGAACCTTAGGGGCAATATCCTCTTCAACTGATCCTAGTAGCACTAATGGTTTTGGTCCGTTTATGCCAGGTTATGAAATTATTCCTTATAATGATATAGAATCACTTAAAGATTCTTTAAAAGATCAAAATGTAGTTGCGTTTATGGTTGAACCAATTCAAGGAGAAGCTGGCGTTGTAGTTCCTGACGATGATTATTTAAAGAAAGCATATGATTTGTGTAAAGAATCAAATGTTTTATTTATTGCAGATGAAGTTCAAACTGGTATTGGCAGAACAGGGAAAATGCTTTGCTGTGAACATCACGGATTCAAGCCTGACATATTAATTTTAGGAAAGGCTCTGTCTGGTGGTGTATTTCCAGTTTCTGCAATATTAGCGTCTAATGAAGTCATGCTTACAATTAAACCTGGTGAACATGGTTCTACCTTTGGCGGTAATCCAGTCGCTTGTGAAGTGGCTATGGCTGCATTGGACGTTATTAAAGACGAGAAATTAGCTGAAAATGCAGATAAAATGGGTGTTATTTTTAGAGAAAAGCTTCAATCTTACATTAGAGGAAGCAAAATTGTCGAAAAAATTAGAGGAAAAGGATTGTTAAATGCTATTATAATAAATGATGAAGAGAATAGTGATATTGCTTGGAATATATGTTTAAAAATGGCTCAAAATGGATTACTTGCTAAACCTACACATGGTAATATAATCAGATTTGCACCTCCTTTGATTATTAATGAGGAACAGCTAAACAATTGTATTGATATAATTATATCCTCTCTTAAAGATTTTGAATAATAATTTAATAAATTAGTATATCCAACCATTCGATATGTCTACAATTTATCTTGACAATGCCGCTACTACAAAGGTGAGAAAAGAGGTGATTAGCGTAATTTCATCTATCATTAAAAATGAATACGGAAACCCTTCATCTACACATAGTTGTGGTAGATCATCTAAATCTTTAATTGAATTATCAAGAAAAGAAATTGCAGATATTTTAAATGTAAAATCATCTGAAATAATATTTACTTCTGGCGGTACAGAAGCTGATAATATGATTATCAGAAATTGTGTAAACAATCTAGGTGTTTCTCATGTAATTACAACAAAAATTGAACATCATGCTGTAACTCATACTATTGATGATCTTATCAGATCAAATAATATTAACATTTCATATGTAAAGGTATCAGAATCAGGGCATGTTGATTTAAAAGATTTAGAAGAAATATTAAAAAGATCTGATGAAAAATCTCTGGTAAGCTTAATGCACATAAACAATGAAATTGGAAATATCACTGATATTCAATTGGTTTCTGAAATTTGTCAAAAATATAATTCCTTATTTCACAGTGATACGGTTCAATCTGTTGGACATTATGATTTAGATTTTGAAAATATAAAAGTTGATTTTTTTGTTGCAAGTGCTCATAAATTTCATGGCCCCAAGGGTGTTGGATTTGCATTCGTAAGAAAAAATTCAAACCTTGGATCATATATTACAGGGGGGATGCAGGAAAAGGGGCTCAGAGCAGGAACTGAGTCAGTTCATAATATTGTTGGGATGTCACAGGCTTTAAAAATTTCAACTAAAAATCTCAAATCTGAAAAAGAATATATAACTGATTTAAAAACTTACTTTATTTCACAACTAAAAAAGAAGGTGAAAAATGTTAAATTCAATGGTCTATGTGAAGATTTGAATAATTCAACTTACACATTGGTTAATATATTATTACCAATAGAGCGTGAGATTGGTGGATTGTTTATGTTTAAATTAGATATGAAAGGAATTGCCTGCTCCACAGGAAGTGCTTGTCAGAGTGGGAGCGACACAGGTTCACATGTTCTTAAAGAAATACAAAATAAAGAAGAAAACAAGAAGGTATCTCTAAGATTTTCATTTAGTATTTATAATACAAAGGATGAGCTTGACTTTGTAATCGATCAAATTAATGATTTGATGAATTAGAATTTAATATCCATGTTAAGATTAAATATTCTTGGGCTAAGATAGTTTGGAATACTGTATTGTCTTTTTGAGTAAACATCTCTCACCCATGTATTTGTAATTGTATTTTGTATGTTAAACATATTAAATATCTCCATTCCAATTGAGACTTCCTCAACGTTAAAAAGTTTTTTAGCATCCTCAATCAAATACATAATTCCTATATCGGCTCTTTTATAATCTGGCAATCTGTTTTGATATTCATAAGGGTCAGCATAGCTTGGAGATCCTCCTGGTAATCCAGTATTGTATATCAGATTAATAAACATCTTTAAATTAGGCATATTAGGAACATAATCTTGGAATAAAATTCCAAATTTTAATCTTTGGTCAGTTGGTCTGGATATATAACCTCTATCATCAATATTTTCTTCAGTTTTTAAGTATCCAAAACTAAACCATGATTCGGTTCCTTTAACAAACTCTCCGTTTAACCTTAAATCTAACCCGTAGGCGTATCCAAAAGCATTATTATTAGCCACATACCTAATTCTTACATTATCTATAGTGTATGTATTTAAATCATCTAAATCCTTATAATACAGTTCTGAGTTTAACCTAAAAGACCTATTCCATAAATCAAACTTATATTCGTTTGATAACACATAATGTGTTGATTTTTGAGCTCTTAATGAGGGGTTGATTTCACCAGAAAAATTTCTCAGTTCTTTGTAGAATGGAGGTTGGTGATATACACCATATTTTAAATTGAAAATCATTTTTGGATTCCAGCTTGGCACATATCCAATTTGAAATCTTGGGCTTATCACTATTTTATTCTTAACATCATTTGACCAATCTTCGCTAGAATTTAACGACCAATTGTGTGCTCTGATACCCAGGTTGTAATAAATTTTATTGTTATTTATATAGCTTTCACTTTCCCATTGGGAATAAAATTGGATTCTTTCTATTGAAGTGTCAATTGTAGATCGAATATTCTGAAATGGTACTATTGGCCCTTCATTAGCTTCATAAGGTTGTTCAGAGATATTAGTAATGAAAGGTGGGTCAATGAAATAACCAGCAGAATCAATAACTTCCCATTCAACAATTCTATCACTTATATTTTCTTTTGTGAATTTAAACGAGAAATTGAATTCGTTTTTCTTTCTTATTAATTTAAGTTTAGACTCAATATTAAAAATTTGAGCATTTAAATCATTTCTAGCATGATTTAGCTGACTTCCAACTCCCTGACTAAATTCTACTTCTCCTAGATCCTCACTGCCAATATTAGTATTCACATCTGCAAGGTTGTATTGTGCGAGTATGTCAAAATACTCTTTTTCAGTTGTGTTATAAAATGATGAGTTTATTATATATGTATCACGTTGATTTGGTTTATAATCAACAGAAATTGAGTTAAAAAAAGTAGCATATCTATCTTTTTCTTCTCCGTCATAAAATATTATTAATGCTAGTGGATCATCAAGTGTTCCAAAATTAGTTTGTCTATTAAGAGGCTTAAAATTGTATCTATTTAATGAGAAATTTGTTAGAGTCGATATACTAAGTCTTGGATTAATCGACATTCTTAGATGGTTTTGTAAATCAAAAAATGAAGGCTTAAATTTTGAGTTTGTTTCTTTTGAATTGACTAATAAGCTATTGTCTCTATATCTTACCCCAAGTATATTTGAAATATTTTTATCTTTTGAAACATTTTCAGAAGTAAAGCTACCACCTAAAAAACTAGTATTAATTCTATACTGATTTGAATCTGGAGATTTATATTTAATATCCAAAACGGATGACATCTTATCCCCATATTTCGCTTCAAATCCACCAGAGGAAAATTTTACATCATCGGTCATTTCTGAATTAACAAAACTTAGACCTTCTTGTTGACCAGATCTTATCAAAAAAGGCCTGTAAATTTCAATACCATTTACATATACAAGATTTTCATCAAAGTTTCCGCCTCTAACAGAGTATTGTGTGCTCATTTCATTATTAATACTTACTCCAGGAAGAGTTTTTAAAATATTTTCAATTCCAGGCTGAACCCCTTTAATATCTCTTAGTTTTTCAGGAGATATGTTTTGAATAGATTTTAAATCTTCTCTTTTTGTTGTATTCAAAATAACTTCTGAGATTTGTTCAAACTTGGTACTCAAAACTGGATTAAATTCAAGTATTTCATTTTTAGATAAGTTAGCCGTAATTTGAAGTCTTTTGTGATTTATGTGAGTAAATACAATATTGATATTTTTACCTGACTCAACTTCAATTTTGTAATATCCATTAACATCACTGATTGAGCCTTTTTTATCAAATTGAATATTAACATCTTTTATTGGAAAATTTTCTTCATCTAATATCAAACCTGTAATAATAGCATCTTGTGAAAAAAAACAAAAGGGCACAAGACAAAATAAAATGAGTACAAAATTTTTCATTTTTTTACTGTTCTAAAAAAAACTTTTTCTAAATATTTAGTATTCCCAACATTATCTGTAACATTCACTTTTAATATATTTTTAGTTTCAGAATTATTAATGTTATCATTAAAATCATATGTTAAAATTCCTTTTATAGGGTTATATTCTAAAAGAATCCACTTGTCATTCAATGTACCTCTGTAAGAGCTTATTCCTGAACTTTTATCATTTATTATTATTTGCAATTTATCCCTGTTTGAAATCCACTGATCATCTAACACATCAATTAAATTTATACTAGGCGGAATTGAATCAACTTTAATCATATAATCACCCAAAAGTTTAATATCAGCTGTTAGTTTACCATTTTTTAATTTATTAGAAACAAAAGATGATTTATCTTCATTCTCAAGCTTGGCAATATAAGTTTTGTTTACTAACGAATCATTATAACGGTCTGTATTAAATTTAATTGTTATTTCTTTAAGTACAGGTATTGAATCTTCATCGATTGATAAAATATTATCTCTTTCAATAATTTCAATTTCTTTATCGGTGTAGAAAGTATTATTACTTAATTTAATTGATGAACTAGCAAATAATAAATTGTATACACTATCCTTATTGATAGAATAAATATTATCAGATTCTAACCCATTGGTTCTATAATTTGTTTTTTCTTTCCAACGTATAGGAACCAAGATTTCAGTGTAATTTTTATTGTAATCAAATAGACGAATAGCATATAAGTAAACTTTATCCTGATGATATATATTTATAAGTCCATTTCCAAGAGATCTATTATACATATTTAAAGGATTATAGTCTTCAATATAAAGTTTCTGTATTCTAATTTTTTTATTCTTGTATGAAGCATAATCAATAAACGTGTTAATATGTCTCCATTCATCATAAGAAAATGAATTCAAATTCATATCAAAAACTTCTTCACCATCTAAGTTTGCTTTAATTTCAGATAAACCCATTTTATTCCACGTATTATTCATTCTATCATATGAGTTTACACCAAATCCTATCAAGCCACTTGTATTAAGGGTGTCAGAAATAAATAGATTATTAGAAATCTTTCTAATTTTTAGATTTTTAAAGCTTGAGTTTGAACCGCTAATTGAATTTTCTGGTATTTCTTTGTAATGTAAACCAAGTACTACAGGCGGTATTGTATCCAAAATAGTGTAGTTTTTATATTCCAATGGATTTATCGGTCTGTCTTTATTATCTCGAAGCTCATAATGTAAGTGTGGACCATAACTTCTTCCTGTATTACCGCTGTAGCCGATTAACTCCTTTTCAGAAATTTTAATTTCATTTTCTTTTGGATAGAACCTCAAAGTGTAAGACTCGTTAGAATATTGAATATCTTTTACAATTTTTTCAATTTTAGGCGAATACTTTTTTAGATGTGCATAAACAGATGATTGACCATTATCATGTTTGATATATACTGCTTTTCCATAACCACCATGAGTGATCTGGATTCTGCTCACATAACCATTTCCTATTGAATATACACTAAATCCCTCTGACCCTTTTGTTTTTATATCAATTCCTGCATGAAAATGGTTTGGCCTCAACTCAGCAAAAGTACCTGAAAGAATTATTGGTATATCAAGCGGATAGTCTCCAGAGTTTTGGGAATATATTATTGAATTTAACAGAAAGAATATTGTCAATAAATAATATCTCATCAAAATCTAAAATAACATATAATTGTAATTAATAAATGAAAAACTCAGAAAATTTAAAATTGAATGTTAAATTTGTGAGAATAGTATTTAAGACGTGAAAAAAATTCAGGATTTGCTGTTTGATTTAGAAAAAAAAGTTGAGTCTAGTTTAGCCGAGCTTTCAAAGTTGAAGAATGAAAAAAAAGTTTTACTAGACAAGAATAAAATCTTGACTAATGAAAAGAATGAATTGAATACAGAATATAGATTACTTGATAATAGATTTAAGGCATTAAAA
This sequence comes from uncultured Bacteroidota bacterium, assembly GCA_902608795.1. Classification (GTDB taxonomy): domain Bacteria; phylum Bacteroidota; class Bacteroidia; order Flavobacteriales; family Flavobacteriaceae; genus MED-G13. The sequence continues at coordinate 1,529 of CACLPI010000005.1, read as the reverse complement.
ATAGCAAATACCATGTCAGGTAATGAAAATAATATTAATGAAACAAGAAGTGAGATTGACTCACTTATTAAAGAAATAGATATATGTATTTCTCAATTATCAGACTAAAAAATGAGTGATAAGCTCAAAATTAAGTTGTCGGTTGCTAATAGGATTTATCCTTTAACTATTGACCCATCTCAAGAAGAAGGGCTGAGGCTTGCCTCCAATCAAATTAATAGTTTGATAAAAAAGTTTGAACAGAATTATTCTGTTAGAGATAAGCAAGATGCTTTAGCGATGTGTGCTCTTCAGATTGCTTCAAGCAAGAAACAAAGTTCTTTGAATGAAGAAACATTTATTAATGACATAGAAGATAGATTGTCTAAGATGATAGATATTCTTGATCATAAAAAATAAGTTCTTTAAATAATATTATAAAACTACCTACATTAGTTTTTTTTGTAAACTCAACGCTAATTAATTATAAAGGGTGAGTTTAGGTTGTTAAATCGTGCTGAAATTTTTATTCAGATTTTTGATCAGTCTTGTAGCCCTAATCCTGTTTAACTGGAGTTTTAATAAAACAGCTTTTGTAGGTTTTTTTATAAAATTTTAAAATTATGGAAATATCAACAACCTTAATTATTCACTCATTAATTGGATTTTTTTATTGGGGGCGATTATATTGCGGTTTATAAATAAAAACAAGTCACTTAGTTTATTGAATGATGCTAAGTGTTTTCAGATCTAGGGTGAAATTTATTCATTACACTAACCAAAGCTTTATTGTCTAAATGCATGTAGATTTCTGTAGTAGTTATACTTTCATGACCCAGCAACTGCTGTATGGTTTTTAAATCAGCTCCATTCTCTAAAAGATGAGTAGCAAAAGAATGTCTAAATGTGTGAGGAGATGTAATCTTCTTTATCTCTGATTTTTTTGAAAGATTTTTAACAATTGTAAAAATCATAGCCCGAGATAACTTACTTCCATTTCTATTTAAAAAAAGAATATCAGAGTATTTTTCAACTATTTTTATTTTTGACCTAGAATTTAATAAATAGTCGTTAATACATCTTTTATTAATATCACTCACAGGTACCAACCTTTGCTTATTTCCTTTACCTGTAACCTTAATGAAATTTTCGCTAAAATATAAGTCAGAAATTTTCAAATCTATCAGTTCGCTAACCCTTAATCCACATCCATATAAAGTTTCAATTATCGCTGTGTTTCTTTCTGATTCTTTTTTCGTCTTATCAATATTCTTAATCATTAGATTATCTCGTCAATTGAAAGTGTACTTGGAAGTTTTCTCTGTAATTTAGGTGAATCAATATTTGATAGAGGATTAGTTTTAATTAATTTTTCAAATAATAAGTAATCATAAAAACTCCTAATCCCGGAAATTATTCTTGATTGTGAATTTGCTCTAACCTCTTTCGAAATATGGTAAACAAATTCCTTTACATGGTCAGTTTCAACCTCTAATGGGCTTATTTTTTTTGTATTTTTGGCGAGGAATAATTTTAACTTTTTAAGATCA